>JANMSY010000258.1:0-16699 GCA_031389865.1 Anaerolineales bacterium
CTGTGAGGAAAGTAACTCTCGTTGAAATGAAAACCTTCCTGGTTAAGTGGAAAAAGGAATGGACAGCATGCATACTTGTTGTCCTGATCATGCGAGTTTTTTATGCATGCATAGGTATATGGGTTCTGTACTCTGGGGGCCCGATTCCGCTGAATGAACCGGTATACAATGTTGTGAAGCCTTACCTGCAGTTCGATATTTTTTCAAAGTACCTGGTCAATCCCTGGTTTGGATGGGATACCATCTCCTATCTGAAAATCGCAATCATGGGATACCAAAATGATGCGACAGTCGCATTTATGCCGCTGTATCCCCTATTGATACGTTTGTTTGCATATTTCTTCGGGGGTAATTATTTGCTGGCTGCTCTTGTGATTTCCACCTTGTGTGCTTCCGTCACGCTAATCCTGATGTATGAGTTGTTCCAGGAACTTTATTCTGAAGAAATTGCCTGGCGGGCGGTGCTTATATTCATGTCATTTCCAACGGCTTTTTTCCTGCTAGCCGGATACACCGAATCCCTCTTTATGACATTTGTACTGGCATTCTGGTTTCTCACTCAAAAGCAACAGTGGTGGTGGGCCGGGCTGTGTGCAGGCCTGGCAACTCTGACACGTTTACAGGGGGTCGTTCTGAGTGCGGTCATGTTATGGATGCTGCTGAGGAGCGTATTGGGACAACCAGTATTCAGCGCCTCTGGGCTGCCACAGCAAACTTTTAATTTGCTCAAATCATTTCGCCAAAAGGCCATTCATAGCGGTTCTAAAACGGCCTGGCTGGCAGTACCCATACCAATAGCGGTTGCCACAAGTTATCAGGTTTGGCTTAATGCGTCGGGATATGGAACAATCGGCGATGCCCTTCGGAAATATTGGCT
Source organism: Anaerolineales bacterium (assembly GCA_031389865.1). Taxonomy (GTDB): domain Bacteria; phylum Chloroflexota; class Anaerolineae; order Anaerolineales; family Villigracilaceae; genus Defluviilinea. Next base: position 878 of record JANMSY010000258.1, read on the forward strand.
TATTGAAACAGTCCCTCCCTGGATGGGATTCGCCCTGTTTCTTCAAAGATTGCCTGCCACCCGTTTTCGCTACATGGACTGGATTGACCTGGCATTGCTTGTTATTGTTTTGATCGCTGCTGTAATAGGGCTGCGGCGGCTCGACTCCGCATTTTCGATCTATGTTTGGTTGACCCTTGCAGTGTTATGGATGCGTGGGACGCCCCCTCATTTGCTGGCCAGTTACAGTCGTTATTTTTTAGCCCTGTTCCCCCTTTTTGTGCTAGCGGCCTTGAATCCAAACCGCTACAAGCGCCTTGCGATCATTGTTGTTTTCTTCTTTTTGCAGATATTATTGGTGAGTATATTTCTATGGGGGAGCTGGGTAGCATGACCTGCCCACTCAGTCCCACCAGGTATATGATTTGGAGGATGTGACGGCTCCTCTTGATCAGACAGAAAACTGCGGTCTCAAACAATTCCGCTGGCTGATTGATGTCGCCTTTACCTGGTAAATTTCCTTTGCCATTCAAACAACCTGTTCAACGCCTCAATGGGGGAGAGCGAATTTACATCCACGTTTTTCAACTCATCCAATAACGGACTTGACTCCGGGAACAGCATTGCCTGATGTGCGGCATGCGGATCGATCTTCACGGCTCGGCCAGACGTCTTCTCGAGTTCCGCCATGATCTCACTGGCGCGTTGCACCACGGGGGATGGCAAACCTGCAAGTTGCGCAACGTGGATCCCATAGGAACGGTCTGCGCCGCCGGGTACGATCTTGTGCAGGAAGACGACTTTTCCATCGCCTTCGGTCACGGCCACGTTGTAATTGCGAACACCCGGCAGCAATTCTGCAAGCTGGGTCAGTTCATGATAATGAGTGGCGAATAACGTTTTCGCCCGCAGGTGCGGATGGTTATGGATATACTCGATGACAGCCCACGCGATCGAAACGCCATCATAGGTCGACGTGCCGCGTCCAAGTTCATCCAGAATCAAGAGCGAGCGCGGCGTGGTGTGATGCAAAATGTTCGCGGTTTCGATCATTTCGACCATGAACGTGGATTGTCCCGCATGGATCTCATCCTGTGCGCCGATGCGGGTGAAGATGCGGTCCACCAATCCAATCCTCGCTGAATCCGCGGGGACGAACGATCCCATTTGTGCCATCAATACGATCAAAGCAGCCTGGCGAAGGTAGGTGGATTTGCCGGACATGTTCGGGCCGGTGATCACTCGAACGATCTCGCCTTTTTCAAAGATGACATCATTCGGGATGTATCGTCCTCCGTGCAGGCTTTGCTCCACCACGGCGTGGCGCCCCTCACGGATCTCCAGGTCGCTTCCCTCGTGGACCTGAGGCCGGGTGTAGCCTCCGAGGGCTGCCGTCTCCGCAAGAGCGGATAACACATCCAGCTCGGCAAGGGCACGCGCGACCTTCAGGAGTTTGAAGGCAGATTTTGCAAGTGTTGCGCAGATCTCCTTGAACAGGCGCAGCTCGATCTCACGGATGCGGTCCTCCGCGTTCAACACAAGGGTCTCATACTCCTTCATTTCCGGGGTAATGAATCGCTCGGCGTTGACCAATGTTTGTTTGCGGATGTAGCTTTCCGGGGCCTTCTCTGCCGCGCCGCGTGAAATTTCAATGTAATAACCGAAGACCTTGTTGTAGCCTACCTTGAGAGTTTTAAGGCCGGTCTTTTCGCGTTCAACAGCTTCCAGGTTTGCGATCCAATCACGCGCGTGTTGTGACGCATCCATCACTGAATCCAGTTCCTGCGAATACCCGGAGCGGATCACGCCCGTATTCTGTAACGTGGACGGAGAATCGTCGTCAATGGCGCATTGCAGAAGCGTGACTTCCTCATCCATCAATTCAACCGTTGGAAGATGAACGTTACGTGTTTCTCCCGCGCCGAAAACGGCGACAATACCGGGCAGGCGCGAAAGTGTATCCCGCATTGCCATGAGATCACGCGGCTGTGCCAACCCGGCAAGTACGCGGTTGACAAGCCTCTCAAGATCAGACAAAGGCTTGAGAGCCGCGCGAAATTCAGCGCGCTGCATGCCATCATCAAAAAAATATTGCACCCCATTTTGACGGTGCTCGATCTTCTCCACATTCAGCAGGGGTTGACTGACCCACTGGTGCATAAGACGTTTGCCCATCGGGCTGACAGTCTGATCAAGTGTGCCGAGCAGGGAACCCTTGCGTTCCCTGCGCAGGGTCTCATCCAGTTCGAGATTACGGCGGGTAGATGCATCGAGCGTCATGAACTCGTCAATACTGTAGGAACGCAGGCTCGTTAACAGGGATAGTGAATTGGGTTGTGTATCCTTCAGGTACTGAATAATTGCGCCCGCCGCACGGACCGCGAGACTGTGATGTTTCAGACCAAAGCCATCCAGCGTGGATGTGGTGAAATGTGCCAGAAGAGTCTCTGTGCACTTGCCTGGTTCAAACCTCCAGGCAGGGTAGGGGGTTTGGTGACCATTTATCATGTCGTTGAGGTGCTGGTTGTCAGGGAGCAGGATCTCAGCAGGATGCAAACGTGTCAGCTCGGCACGTAAGGCCTCGAGCGGTAGTTCGGTAACGCAAAACTCTCCAGTTGTGATATCGGCATAGGAAACGGAAGCAGACCGCTCATCCACGATGACCGAGGCCAGGTAATTATTTGCATCCCCGGGTAAAAGTCCCGGTTCGGTCACTGTTCCCGGAGTCACAACCCGAACAACTTTTCGTGGGAAAAGTCCTTTCGCAGGCGTTTCCCCAACCTGTTCACAGATGGCAACGTGATACCCTTTTTCAATGAGGCGGGCCAGGTAATTTTCGAGCGCATGATAGGGAATGCCTGCCAGCGGTGCACGAACTCCCTTGCCAATCGGACGCGATGTCAGGACAATGTCCAGTTCGCGGGCCGTGATCTCGGCGTCTTCATCAAACGTTTCGTAGAAATCCCCCAGACGAAAGAAAAGGATGGTGTTGGGGTGATCTTTTTTAATATCAAGATATTGTTGTCGAATGGGTGTGACATCATCGTTGGACATGGATTGATTTTATGGGGAAGCAGTGAAATGAGCAAGAGCCCGACCATCATAAGCGAACATCTCCATCGTATTATTGTATGGGCTTTTTCAAAAGAAATAGTACGAATATACATGTTTATTCATTACACGATTTACTGAGCTTTAATCTGCGTGGCTTATAAAAAGTATCCCAGAGAAAGGAGCTTTATGTATATAGACCCAAATACTGGTGGCGTGTTGTTTCAGGCATTGGCAGAACTTCTCGCAGTGTTTTCAGGTGTGTTGCCGGCGGCAAAGTGGTTAAAGTGATTTCCGCCTTATGGGAATACCTGCCGCTGGGTCATTCCTATAAAATCATCTTTATGGACCGCGAGATAAACGAGATCCTGGTGTCACAGCGCAAAATGCTCGAGCGCAGGAATGAGGCATCGCCAGTGGGCGATGCTCAGATCGAACAGCAGTTCAGAAGACATAAAAACATGGCTGGTCCGTCAACCGAACATGGAAATGCTGTATATTCGTTATAATGCACTCATGGCAGACCCCGAACCCTTTTGCCGCCGAGTGATGGAGTTTGTGCACATGCCTCTTGATCTTGAGCGCATGCTGACTGTTCCCAGAAAAGACCTGTACAGAAACCGGGCGACCGGCGGCTGAGTGTGGGGAATGCTAAAATCCAATGCACAACGAATCAATGATTGAGGAGTATCTTCGATGTACAAACTTGTATTGGTCCGCCACGGACAAAGCACATGGAATCTCGAGAACCGTTTCACCGGCTGGACGGACGTTGGTCTCACTGACCTCGGTAGAGTAGAGGCGCTCGAAGCCGGCCGGCTGCTCAGAGAGGGTGGCTATGTTTTCGACGTGGCCTACACTTCCGTGTTGCGCCGTGCCATCCAAACCCTGTGGGTTGTTTTGCAGGAAATGAATCTCGAATGGATCCCTGTTACAAACGCCTGGCAGCTGAACGAACGCCATTACGGCGCACTGCAGGGATTAAATAAGGCAGAGACCGCGCAGAAGTTTGGCGATGCGCAGGTCAAGATCTGGCGCCGCAGCTACGACGTCCCCCCTCCTGCACTTGAATTAATGGATGAACGTCACCCGCGCTTTGATCCTCGCTACGCGGCCCTGACGCCCGAACAGCTGCCAGCCACCGAATCGCTTAAGATCACGCTGGAACGTGTTCTGCCTTACTGGGGATCCACGTTGAGCCCAGTCATCAAATCAGGCCAGCGCGTCATTGTTGCGGCGCACGGCAACAGTATCCGGGCACTGGTCAAATATCTCGATAACATCTCCGAATCGGAGATCACGGAATTGAATATCCCAACCGGGCTTCCGCTGGTTTATGAACTGGATGGCGATCTAAAACCGATTAAGAGCTACTATCTTGGTGACCCAGAAGAAGCCGCCAGAAAAGCTGCCGCAGTTGCGAACCAGGCCCGGGGTAAGTAGAGCATACGTTTTATCCCATCTGCCATTGTGCAGAATTTCAGCCGCACCAGGTCCTGGTGCGGCTTTTGGATTCCAGGCGTTCAATCTTTGTCGGCATCATAAATGGGGGCTGCACATCCATTGCATGGCGCCCATTTTGCATCTTCGTAACACCCGCCAAGAGTGTTCGTTCCTTATCGTAGGTAGACACATATTACTGTGATTGGATTAAATACGCACATTAATTTTGGATAAGGAGACAAAGGTGAAAATTAAAACTCTTGAAGATCTTTTGAAAGACGAATTGAAGGATCTGTATAGTGCTGAGAATCAACTCTTAAAGGCCCTGCCCAAAATGGCAAAAACGGCTAAATCGAAGGAATTGCGCGCTGCTTTTGAGGAACATTTAAAGCAGACACAGAACCAGGTGGTGCGGCTCGAACGGGTCTGCAAGGATCTGGGCGTAAGCCCCAAAGGCAAGAAATGCGTCGGCATGGAAGGCTTGATCGAAGAGGGCAAGGAGATCATGACAGAAGCCGAAGAAGTCGGCCCGATGGAAGCTGGTATGATCGGTGCCGCCCAGAAAGTGGAGCATTACGAGATTGCCGCGTACGGAACTATTATTGCTCACGCACGTCAGCTTGGCTTTAATAATGTCGTCAGTATTCTTGAGAAGAGCCTCGAAGAAGAAAAATTGACGGATGAAAAGCTGACCAAGCTGGCCCAGAATCAGGTTAATGTGCAGGCAGCCATGCAGGCAGGGGTCTAGGATTTCCGTCCCGCAGACTGTAGGATGCAAAATAGCTGACAAGACTGCGCGGTAGAAGTACTATTTCCACGGCGTCCCGTAATGGTTTGGTTCAAGTCAAATGGCTTGGATGAAACTGCGGGACGCTTTGGGTTAGAAGAGTGGATAATTGTGTGGGCTTGCCCAATAGTTTCACCACGGAGTACACGGAGAACACAGAGAAAATATTCTACATTCTCCGTGAACTCTGTGTTCTCTGTGGTGAGAAGAAATATAGCCCATTCTTTTAGCCACTCCCTGGGTTGGGAGGTATTTCACATGCCACAAAAAGTACAGGAGCAGGAGGTGCAGCGTCCACCGCAGCACCAGGATCAGCAACCGGGAATGGAGCATGAGCTTGAGCCGCGTCCCCGTGCAGACGATCCCTCGTACCGCGGCAGCGGCAAGCTGAAGGGGAAGGTTGCTCTCATCACAGGTGGTGACAGCGGCATTGGCCGCGCGGTCGCCATTGCCTTTGCGAAGGAAGGCGCGGACGTTGCAATCTCCTATCTCAATGAGCACAAGGATGCCGAAGACACGAAAGCGATGGTGGAGGAACGGGGAAGATCGTGCCTATTAATAGCGGGTGATATTGGGGATGAGGCATTCTGTCAAAACGTGGTTCAGCAAACGGTGGAGACGTTGACGCGGTTGGATATCCTGGTGAATAATGCAGCGGTTCAGTTTCCACAGGAGAGCATACTCGATATTTCTGCAGACCAGTTGCTGACGACCTTCCGTACGAATATTTTTGCGATGTTCTATATGATCAAGGCGGCATTGCCATATCTCGAAAAGGGAAGTGCGATCATCAATACCACCTCCGTGACAGCCTATCGTGGGAGCGCGAAGCTGCTGGACTACTCTGCGACCAAGGGAGCCATTGTCAGCATGACGCGTGCACTGGCACAATCTCTTGTCGAACAGGGGATTCGGGTCAATGCCGTTGCACCGGGTCCCATTTGGACGCCGTTGATCGCGGCAACGTTTCCGCCACAGCAGGTTGCCAAGTTCGGCTCGGACGTACCGATGGGCCGGGCCGGTGAGCCGGAAGAGGTGGCGCCATCGTTCGTGTTCCTGGCGAGTGATGATTCCTCCTACATCACCGGACAGGTGCTGCACCCGAATGGAGGCGAGATCGTCAATGGCTAAGTTGGAGGGAAATACTCCTAGGGATTATTCCCGTTGCCATTGCCGTTATTTGTATTATCGGTAGTTGTGTTGTTATTGTCATTGGGGGGCCTGCGAGTTTTTTCTTGGCCTGGTGGGGTCCTCACCTGACCCGGGGGTACACGCTGGGTTGCGACTTGGGTTGCGACTGTTGAACCACCACTGCCTCCGCCTCCACCTCCCGGGGCAACTGTCGGCGCGACAAGTATGAAAGTGGGTGTACCCGTTCCCAAGTTCAGTATTCCCACCGGCTTGAGCGGCATATCTGCCATGCGATATGCCGCTTCGTAGGCGACTTGTGCACCACTCTCTCCAGGTTCAGGGTCAATTCTTCCATCCCCATCAAGATCTGTCCCGTTTAGCATCTTCTCCGCAAGAGCAGCAGCATCCGCGATTTGCTGTTTTACGTCCGGGCCTGCTGTAGAATTTAGGATTGCCGCGATCAGGTCTTGTAGCTGTGGCGTCCATTGCGCCAGGTTCTGCACACTGGTCTTAAGATCTGCGCCGTACGTGAGCATCTGCTGCGAGGCTCCGGGCGAGTTGACCGTTGAATCGGCTTCGGTATACACAGCCGCTAAATACCCCAGGTTTCTTCCATTCAATAGGAGTCCGAAGCCGTCGCCTGGATCATCCACTTGTCCATCGTTGTTTAAATCCTTGTGACCTGGACTCTGATCGCCAACAATAATATTCTGGATCGCCTCGGCATTCACGAGTGCGCGGGCTTGATTGCCATTGTCAGATTCCTTTTGCATTTCCCTGGCGAGCTCATCGATTGTTTTTATGGTAGCGTAAAGCCCATCGATCAGTCCGTTTTGGTCTGGTGTATTGGGGAATGAGGACAGCAGGTAGCGGATGTGAGTCAGTCCTTCGGCTGGTAACGTGAAGGAATATGCCACGATGCCCGATGTTTTTGGGTCAGAGTCGGGGCTTGGTTCAATGGTGACTTCAACACCGTCATAAAGTGAAATCAGGTTCAATCCCTTTTCGTGCGTAAATGTCAATGTCCCTTTGCCATTTTCATCGAGCGCAAGGAAACCCAGACTGATACGTTCATCCTCATTAGTTAGCCAGACCTCATATCGACTGCCTTCAGGCGGAGCGAGTAACGCTTCGGCGGTGAGGGATGCCTGGTCCGCGAGCAAGGATCCATTTTGGAACTGCAGAACGCCGGTCCGGCCAAGAACAATCAACGGTGGCGGAGTTTGTGTCCTTGTGGGTGTGTTCGAAGGAGCAGGCAGCGTTGCAGTACTGGCTGGGGTACTTGTCTCAGGCGTCAAAGATGGGCGGCCGTTTAGTAGAATCGATGCTCCTACTGCCACAACGACGACAGCTGCCAACGCCGGAGCGATCCAGCGGCGCGGCTTCGCAGAGTCGAAAATTTTTCGGGCCGGTTTCTTGACCGTCGTAGCGCTAAGCACCTCGAGTGTGGAGTAATCACTTCTGTTCTCCACTGCTTTGGAGAAGGCGTCACGAAATTCAGCGGGGGATTGGAAGCGCTCATCAAGATCCTTTGCCAGGGCGCGGTCCAGTACGGCTTGCATGGTGGGAGGCAGGCCTGGCACCGGGGCAGGCGGCTCATTGATCTGTTTCATGAGCACGCCCATGGTCGTCTCCCCGTCAAATGGCAAACGACCGGCCAAAATCTCATACAGGACAATTCCGAGCGAGTAGATGTCGGTGCGGCCGTCGGTGATTTCGCCGCTGGCCTGCTCGGGACTCATGTAGGCGGGCGTCCCGGCGATCTGACCGGAACCTGTCGTATGCTGAGTCGAATCGAGGAAGCGGACCAGCCCAAAGTCGGTAAGAACCGGTTCGAAGTCCTCGGGGAGCGGCTTGCCGGCGGTGACCTGGCTCGAGCGCGAGGTCAACAGGATGTTGCCCGGCTTGATATCCCGATGGATCACGCCGCTGTCGTGTGCGTATTGAAGAGCGCTGGTCATGGCGTCCATGAGCCGTACAACATGCGGGAAATCCAGGCGTTCGTTTTTCGTATGCAGGATATTCAGGTATTTTTGAAGGGATGGACCCCTGATGTACTCCATCACCAGATAGGGTTGGCTGTCCGCGGTGGTGTCGAAATCGAAGACCTGGACGATGTTGGGATGGCGCAGCTTTCCGACGACCCTGGCCTCGCGCTGAAAACGTTCCAGCGTGTGTGGCTGCTCATCGTAGTTGTTTCGGAGTATTTTGACCGCGACTTCACGCTGCAGGCTGGTATGCGTGCCGATATAGACCTCTGCCATGCCCCCGCGTGCCAGCAATCTGTCGATGTGAACTTTGCCCAGTGTCTGGCCAATCCAATTGTTCATGCCCAAATTATACCCAAAGAGCGAGGTTTAGCACCTGACAACGACAATACAACCTGACAATACTTCCAGGCCTTTGCGTGCCCGATTCTGCCGTATTATTTTACGAAAACAGCACAGGCTGGGCGAACTAATACAACGCGCGTTTCCCGGGCTCCGAGCCCATCGCGGATGAAGAATTACATAAAAAGCTCTCTGACATTCGCTGGAATCTGTACTACTATCTGATGCATCATTGCCGTCATTTGGGCATGATGGAAGCGCTGAAAGGCTTGCTGACCGGTAAGGGATCAGCCGCTGCATGAGGCCAGTTTCGGTCGTATAATCTGACCGTAATCTCCGCGTTTTTCTCTGTCACGCTTCGTAAGACAAGCCTGTTGTTTGCGAGTTATATCAGCGACTCATCAGCGAAGGCTGGATTGATCCCTGGCTGGACGAAAAATCATTTTTGCAATAAGGAGTTGATTGGATGGATTTGAGCAGGTTGATAGAATGGATAAAACTCTCACCAAAATATTTATTGCCGATTGGTCTGGTTAGCGGATTTCTTCTGTTTGTAAACGATTCGTTTCTTGAGAAATTTGGTCTCAAAGCATTTGTAGGCAATTTTCGTGCATGGATTGGCATAATATTTCTTATGGTAGCTACATTAATTGTTATCGATATTAGCTATCAAGCTTTCTCGTGTATAAAAATAAGTTATACAAATACAAGGAATCGAAAAAAGCGCATTGAGAGATTGAAGAATCTAACTCCTGAGGAAAAAGATATCCTACTAGGATATCTTTTTCCAGAAACTCGTACACAGTATTTTCCCATTAACGATGGAGTAGTAAGAGGGTTGGAGGCGGAATCCATAATCTATCAATCGTCAAATGTGGGTGACTTAGATAATTGGTCGTTCAATATTCAACCTTGGGCATGGCAATTGCTAAAAAAGCATTTTAATGAGATATTTTCTGAGGAAGAAGTGAACGAATTTAAAGCATCAGGCGCATCCGCCACAAAAAGGTCAAGACAGAGGGCTGGCTATTGGTATTAGTGAGATCATTGTATGCCCACCACTGACCGCAAACTCCGTGTTTTCCTCTGCCACGCTTCACAAGATAAGCCCATTGTGCGAGAGTTATATCAGCGACTCCTCGCTGATGGTTGGATTGATCCGTGGCTGGACGAAGAGAAACTTCTACCAGAGCAGGATTAGAGAAAATAATGATCCCAAAAGGAGTAAAAAATGGGCAATACAACTGATGGTTTAAACTTACCTACCAAGGATAAGGCGATTACTTTGAAACTCACTTTTTTGGAGTTTGGAATTATTGATAACTGCCTACGGGCTGTAAAGGAGACTATTGTTAGGAAAACTCAACTTGGTGGTGAACTTGAGGAAAATCAAGAATCAGTTCTGAATATGGTTGAGGGTGTTATTGGTTTTTTGCAAGAGCAAGCCAAGACTTCTTCTGGGAATTTGGATGTTGGGCGTGTTATGAAAGAATTAGAATTCTTATCTTCCGTGAGTGGCTTCTTCGCCGAAACGTACACAAAGGTTGAGTCTGACAACTTTCGACTATCGTTAGAATACTATGCCAATCAGTCAAAATCGAAATAATATGGTTTTTTTTAGTTTAGAGTTTTGGCAATCATTTGTTTCAAACGCACTAGCAACTTTCATAGGTGCAGGTTTAGGAGTTTTGGGTGCATTGTGGTTAAGCAGATATCAGGAGAGATCATCGGAGAAGGAGAGAAAAAAGAGAATCCTTCGCTTACTCTTCAATGAATTATTGGGAAATCTAACGCAGTTATCAGGTTTTCAGAAAAGTCAAGTAAAACATGGAGAGGCATTGACTCTGTCGGCTCTTCTAAGAGACGAGTCTTGGAAAGCATTTTCAGATGGTGGCGAGCTTGAATGGATAAAAGACCCAAAACTTCTTGATAATTTGTCTGAAGCTTATTTTTCAATTAGGTCTGTAATGAACTTATCTGATAAGTATTGTCAGGTATCTATGCATGAGACAAATCCAATGTCATTCTGGACTAGCTCCAATTTATCCTCAACAATTGAATATGGGGTTCAGTATGCCATTGAGTCCTTGAATTTAGCTTTCAAGGAAATTAATAAGCATATAGATAATTGAACATGACTCCCATGCCCACCTCCTACAGTAAACTCTGCATCTTCCTCAGCCATATCTCACAAGATAAGCCCGTTTTGTGCGAACTCTGCTATTAATTTGTATTTAATCGATTCTTATACACCTTCTGAAACGGTGTAAAATAATGACAAGAGTAGCAAAGATGGTTGACCTATACCTAATTTCAGAGGAGATTACATGGCTCCAATAACTCCGAAAGATCAAGGTATGCTTAATGAACAGTATAAGAATTTAAACGGGAAGGAAAGAGCAGAATTACTTCTGTCTGCTCTAATTGGGATGAAATTGACCGAAGGAGATGTTGAAATGATAAAAACAGGGGTAGCAGAGTTTCTTGCTTGGCATGAAAAACAGCACCCGAGTTTTGATAAATGTGATGATTGTGAATTTGTTCGTATGAATATTGCTATGTTCAAAGCAATAGAATTTTGGCACGCGCATTATCAATCTATGTTAAATGCGAAGAAATAAAATCCTTGCGCGGATTATGATCTTCGCAATGATATTGTTCAACTTCTCCAATCTCGCCATCTCCTCTTCCACAACACTTTCATCCAATTTCTTGCCGCTCTGCACTTCGTAAACAAAGAACTTAAAAAGAAGCCGGATGTCATCACTATGACATCCGGCTCATCTTATTATTTTCCTAGTCTTGCTCTTTCCTCTTCAATCACACCTTCCTCCAACTTCTTGAACAACGGACCCGGTTGATTCAACTTCTTACCCGGTTCCAAATTGCTGGGTTTCCATGCCGCTTCGACTTCGCCTGCGGCACCGCTCGGCGCGAGAGGCCTATATCTGAGTACATTATGCGTTCCGAGAGAGTCCTTCACCTGCTCGGTATATTGCTCGCCGAACAATGGATTCTCGTAGTTGAAGAAAGTGTGCAGTCTTTCGGACGTGAACGGCAGGAATGGGGAGAACATTACCTTGAGCGAGTCGATGGCCCGCAGCGCGGTGTAGATCGTTTTGGCTGCGGCGTCACGGTCGGTTTTGATGGCTGTCCATGGCGCGGTCTGGTCGAGGTATTGGTTGACAGCGGTGGCGAGCTTCATCGCTTCGCCCAGGGCGGAACGCAGCCGTACGGCCTCGAGCTCCGCGCCGACGGTGTTGAATCCGTTTTCGATCACGGCGAGCAGGTTGCGGTCCGCTTCACGAAGCGTGGACACATCCACCTTTGGCACGTATCCTTCCCAATTCTTATAGCAGAACGCCAGCACACGGTTTGCAAGATTTCCCCACGTTGCCACCAGTTCGTTGTTATTGCGCGCCACAAATTCAGCCCAGTCCCAATCGCTGTCCTTGTTCTCGGGCATGTTGACGGTCAGATAGTAACGCATGGCGTCGGGGTCATGACGGGTTAGCGCATCGCGCCCCCACACTGCCCAGTTGCGCGAGCCGCTGATCTTTTCGTTCTCGAGATTCATGAATTGGTTTGCGGGCACATCATAGGGAAGGATCAGCGGCACTTCCTCGCCAGCAAACAGCTCCATGAAGGCGCTTCCGACCCCCATGAGCTCGGCGGGCCAAAGCGATGTGTGAAAGAAGATATTGTCCTTGCCGATGAAGTGGAATTGCTTCGCTTCGGGATTTATCCACCACTCGCGCCAGGCATCCTTTTGCGCCTGAAATTGTCCCCATTCAATGGGCGCGGAGAGATAGCCGATGACCGCCTCAAACCAGACATACAGGCATTTGCCGCCCCAGCCATCGACGGGAACCGGGATGCCCCAATCAAGGTCGCGTGTGATCGGTCGCGGCTTGAGTCCCTCGGCTTCGATCTTACCGAGTGATTCGCCAATGACGGTGTCGCGCATATGCGCGGAACGTTCCTTCAGGAAGTTCCTGACATCGGGTTCGAGTTTGGAGAGATCAAGATAGAAGTGCTCGGTGTCGCGCAGTTCGAGTGCACCATCGCCAGTCTTGGCGCGCGGGTCGATGAGTTTTTCAGGCTCCAGGACATTTCCACAACGGTCACACTGGTCGGAGCGTGCGTTTTCGAACCCGCAGATGTAACAGGTACCTTCCACATAGCGGTCAGGCAGAAATCTTTTCCCGGTGGGGGAATACCACTGTTTGCTGAACTGCCTGAACAGGAAGCCATTCCGTTGCAGGGCCAGGAACATATTCTGCGAAACCTTGAAGTGATTCTCGGAATGTGTGGTCGTGAACAAATCATACGTAATGCCGTAGCCTTTGAAGACTTCCAGGAAGGTTTCATGATATTTCCGGTACACTTCCTCCACAGATTTGCCTTCCTTATCCGCTGCGATCACCACCGGCGTGCCGTGTGAGTCCGTGCCACTGATCATCAGGACGTTATTCCCCTTAAGGCGGTGATAGCGTGCCACAATGTCACCGGGCAAATGGGAGCCGGTGATATTACCCACGTGGATCTCGGCATTCGAGTAGGGCCATGCAATGGCAATTAATATATTTTCAGGCATTCTTGCCTCCAGTATCTATGTTGTGAGGACAGTAAACCCGTCCGAATTTATCTTCGCTTGAGAAGAGATTGCTTCGTCACTTTCGTTCCTCGCAATGACATGCTTGTAATACAAACAAAAAGGCTGTCCGAGTAGTGGACAGCCCGTTACTTACAGGTACAACAAACCTAACGTGCTATCCAGGCGCGACATGACATTTCCATTGGCATGGCCATGGTCATTGTCACCATTGGGCAGGCAGGTCTGAAGTTCATAGCGGCTATTTTACTACAACAATTTCTTCAGCACAGAAAATGGAGAATCATCACTGTCCTGATTGTGACCACAATCCTTTATGTTCAGGTCCTGTCCACATTCAATGCAGAGACCTTTGCAGTCAGGGTCATGCAGTGGCTTGATGGGAATTTCCAACAGGGCATACTCACGAATCAGGGGAGCCAGATCAATGTGTGCGTCGTCGGGCACGAGCAATTCTGATTCACTCACCGATTTTTGATTGAAGGCGTACAGCTCTGTGATTTCCCATGTCAGAGGAAAATTGAATTCCTTTAAGCATCTCACGCAGTCAATGGTTGTCTCCGCTGAAAAGTTTCCCTGCATTACGAGCCCCTGCGGTGTACGGCCAATGGTCACCGTGCCAGTCAGATTCCGCAGCTCGAGATCGTCCAGTACGATCTTTTCCAGTTCAAGCGGGATCTCATGACTATAGCCAACTTCTTCGTGAATGATAAAGCCGACATTGATCCGAAATGGTTTACGTGGACTAGGCATACATTACCCTCGCCGGCCGATGCACCCGGTGTAGATTTGGGGACGCACCGAGCCAAACTGTTTTAGACTCTTCGATCGACAATAAACTTCGCCAGGTCTTCCAACGCTTCCTTCTCAGGGCTGGTTGGCGCGTCCTCCAGGCTGCTGAGCGCGCGGCTGACAGCTTGTCGCGCTTCCTGCATGGCGAGACCAATGGCTTCGCTCTGGCGAATCTCATCCACCAGACGCTGGACCCGCTCAGTATCCTTCCATCCACCTTCAGGCAGGGACAGCACATCCTTGTCAGCGGAGTGTGCCTCCGCATAGTAGATGGCAGGCAGTGTGACCAGCCCATTTAACAGATCAGAGCCGATCGGCTTGCCCACTGCGGATTGCTCCCCTGTGAAATCGAGTATGTCATCCACGATCTGGAACGCCATGCCCACTTCATAGCCGAAGACTTTCATGGAGGCGCGCATTTCTTCGTCCTCTGTCCCGACCATGCAAGCTGCCAGTGCGGACATTTGGAACAGTGATGCCGTCTTGGCATAAATGCGGCTGTAGTAATTTTCGCGCTCGATGACGCCGCGGGCGGAAAACATCTGTGTCAGTTCGCCGTTGACGATGGTTGCGAGTGTATCTGCAAAGAGTTTCATCAGGGGCAGGTAATCCATTTCGGCGGCGAGTTTGGCGGCCCGTGCAAACAGAAAATCACCTGTCAGAACTGTGGCGGCAGGGGACCAGCGCGCGTTCAATGTGGGCATGCCGCGACGCAGGAGTGCCCCGTCGATCAGGTCATCGTGTACCAACGTCGCGGTGTGGAGAAGCTCCACGGATGCGCCGAGGGTGACGAGTTTCTCCTCGGGCGCGCCAAGCATATTTCCGACGAGCAAGCCGAGGGTCGGCCGGATACGCTTGCCTCCCGCTGCCAGCAAATGCTCCAGGGCAGATCGCAGGTCAGGGTGATGTTCCTCAGCTGCCTGTTCTCGAATCCGTTGTTCGACAAATTGAAGTTGATCCTGGACCGATGTAAAAAATGTTGTCGTGCTCAAACGTCAGCCTCCCCAACCGAACAGGCGTGCAGCATTGGCTGTGGTAATTTCTGCAACATGTTCGCGGGTTGTCATGTGAATTTCTGCAATTTTATCAGCAATATGCGTAACAAAAGCAGGTTCGTTGCGCCTGCCGCGGTGTGGGACGGGTGTCAGGAACGGTGCGTCGGTCTCGATCAGCAATCGTTCCAATGCAAGCTGGCGGATGATTTGACGCTTCTCGTCCGCGTTTTTATACGTGGCGGGGCCCGTCACACCGATGAAAAAGTTGAGGGCTACGGCCTTCTGCGCTGTCTCAAGGTTTCCATTGAACGAATGCAATACGCCAGGCTTTTCTGCCAGTGGATGATTGTGAGTGCGCAGTTCTTCATGCCATTCGGTGAGAATTTCGAGGATGTCCATGGACGCCTGCCCAAACCAGGCGTCATTTTCTTCGCGCATGTGGATGATCACAGGTTTGTTCACATCCCGGGCAAGTTTGAGCTGTTGTTTCAGGATTTCACGTTGACTGGCTTGCTTGTCGCTTTCCTTGACCCAATAATAATCAAGGCCTATCTCACCAATGGCAACGATACTATCAGCAGATTTCGTGAGATCTCGCAGATTATCCATGGAAAAATCAGTCCACTTGTCCAAATCGGTGGGGTGGAAGCCAACGGCCGCAAAAATGTTTGGAAACGCGTCTGCCAGCCTGATCGCGGC
>JANMSY010000298.1:0-3121 GCA_031389865.1 Anaerolineales bacterium
GGACCATTCTTTTAGCCACTCCCTTTATATAGTGTGCACGCAAAACATGTCAGGTAATTTCTTGCCAAATTCGCAACTTTATGGCGCGAGTAGCAAATTACGGTTATTTTTCGCCCGTTTTTGGCGGCCTGCTGCAGTTCCCAAAAGTCACTGACAACCTTTGTGTGCACACTTTATATATGAAAATATCTCAGTCCACTAACTCTGTGGTACACTTTTGTCGCTCTGATTGGAGCAAAAATATTTGGGAATTGTTTTGAGACTCTGAACATAGCCCGGTGAAAGTTGCTTCGGGCTTTTTTGTTGGGCGGGTTCATCTGCAAAGATGGACTTTGATTGGCAAGAAGAACGTTAACCGGAGTCATCGAAACATCCCCTATGATCTGTCATTGCGAGCCGTAGCCAAGAACATCTTTCTCGCAAAGACGCAAAAAAGGAAAAGATGACTACCGATTTTACTTCTCTACACCTGCGCGAAGAAGTCGTGCGGGCCATTATCGACCTGGGTTATGCCGAGCCAACGCCCATTCAAACAGCCATGATCCCGATCATGCTCAAAGGGGCAGATGTGATCGGCCAGGCGCAGACAGGCACGGGCAAGACTGCCGCCTTCGCACTCCCCATTCTCCACAACTTCACATTACAAAGACAACCGCAGGCGCTTGTGCTTGCACCGACCCGTGAACTTGCCCTGCAGGTTGCCGATTCGATCGTCGCATACGGCAAGCATCTTAATGTACGCGTGCTGGCGGTCTATGGCGGTCAGCCCTATGGCCCACAGATCAGCAACCTGAAGCGTGGTGTGGATATCGTCGTGGGGACCCCCGGACGGTTGAATGACCTGCTCGAACGCAAGGTACTCAATCTCAGTGAGGTCAAGACCGTCGTCCTTGATGAAGCGGACGAAATGCTCAATATGGGTTTCATTGAAGAAGTGGAAAAAATCCTGGCGGAAACTCCAGCTGGCAGACAGACCGCTTTATTCTCCGCCACCCTGCCTGCGCGTATCCGCTCTTTGGCGAATCGTTTCATGCGGGACCCTCAATCTGTCCACATTAAACGAGATACCCTGACACTGGCATCCACGGAACAGCGTTACTATCTCGTCCATGAATCGGATAAGACCAATGCGTTGACGCGTCTCTTCGAGATCGAGCCGATCAAGAGCGCCTTGATCTTCGCACGCACGCGTGCCGAGACAAGCACCCTCGCCAATGAACTGGTAGTACGCGGCATCCCCGCTGAGGCCATTCACGGTGACCTGGATCAGAACGCCCGTGAGCGTGTATTAGGCCGTTTCCGTTCGAACCAGCTCAAAGTGCTCGTCGCAACAGATGTGGCGGCACGCGGTCTTGACATTGATGACATCTCGCATGTCTTCAACTATCACCTGCCAGATGACGCCGAAGTTTACATTCACCGCATTGGACGCACCGGCCGCGCTGGCAAGACCGGCATTGCCATCACCCTGATCTCGCCGCGCGACAAGCGTCGTCTGCGCGAGGTGGAAGCATTGACCAAGCAGCCCATCAAAAAAATGGAACTTCCCACCGCAGCCGACATCGTGAAACACCGCGAGACAGAAGTGGTCGAAAACCTCAAGATCTGGCTGGGGCGCGGTCGTTACAAACGTGAACTCGAAATGGTACAGGAGCTGATTGAAGCCGGGCATGACCCGTTGAACATCGCAGCCGCGGCCATCAAGATCGCGCGTTCTGATGAGAAGCAGCGCCCCATTGCGGATGTCGGCGAAGTAAAGGATGACCGCAGCAAACGCCCCGAGCGCGAAGCCATCCGTGGCCCCAAGCGCGAACCTTTTGGTGGGCGGCGCGATAATACATCCAAGGGATTACGTGCAGGGCGTCGCAGTGAAGCGTCCTCTCACGAAGAGGGCATGGTTCGACTCAAGTTGAACAAAGGCAAGGCACACGGAGTCCGCCCGAGTGACATCGTCGGCACGATCGCTTTCCATGCCAATATCCCGGGCTACACGATCGGCAAAATCCGCATTGACGATAAGTTTACCCTCGTGGATATCCCTGAAGATGTGGTGGAGCAGGTGCTCAAGCAAAACGGGAACTACCGTATTGGGAAAGAAAAGGTTGCCCTGACGAAGGCATCATAATAGCAACAATCCCCGAAATTTCGGGGATTGTTTTTTATTTCATGAGCTTGTGATCACCCTGCGCTACTTTGCGAGGATGGACCATGATGCGGGCAGTAACCATATGAGCGTCTTTACACCTTCGTAGGGGGAAACGCCCGCTGGATTTGTTCAGCCAGAGAATCGGTGCCGCAGCTCGTGAGTAAACGTGGGAAACCATCCCCGAACCTACTACTCCCATTCTCCTATTCGATTCTCCTTATCACAGTGGAGGCTGCCCTGGCTGTAAACCTTACAACTAAAACCAGCGATTATTGGATGGAACCTGTTGTCTCTTCACGCAGTAATTCAGGGATTTCATCCTTATCCTTATCGTACATGGCAATACTGCCCGTTGGATCGTAGTTGGGACCCTGCTCGGGTGCTTTTGTAAGTGTCGCACTAATCTCCCACAACCTTTGCTGGACTGCCTGGTCAAGGGCATAGGCCGGAGGTTCCACTTCGTTTCCCTTATGAAAAAGTTTCCCCGTAGTGTTTTCAAACTCGGGTTCGGTTGCCACGTTGACAATCTTCTGCGCAACCTGTTCTGGAGGCGAGCCGAACAACCATGTGAGAAAATGAATGGGCGCAAAGGATTCCTTTAAGGAAGAACGCACCAATCCAGGGCGGAACGCGTTGACCCTCACCCCGGTATTTTCCATCCGCCGCGCCAGTGCAAAGGTGGACAGCAGATTTGCCATTTGCGTTGCGCTGAAGGCCTGCACAGGGTTGAATGTGTTTTCGTGTTGCAGGTCGTCGAACTTCAGCTCGACTGTTGACGGGGCAGTGATGTTTATAATGCTCGCAGAGCCGCTGGCAAGCAGGCGGTCCAGCAGCAGGTATGTCAATAGGAACGAACCGAGATGATTGCCAGCAAACATTCTTTCGAAGCCATCCATGCTGGTCTCGCGCAGCCTTTGATAGGTAGCAGCATTATTGATCAGGGCGTGAATTTTGTCATACGCTCACGTTATGACA
>JANMSY010000307.1:0-1597 GCA_031389865.1 Anaerolineales bacterium
GCCTGAACGTCACCGTTGAAATGTTTGGAGATCAGGAGCGGCGTTAAAGACTCTGCTGCGCTGTAGAAAAAATTGATGACCATGACCATCGCCAGGACGGTGAGCAGGCCCCGCCATGCGATAATATAACGGAATCCAGCCGCGAGGTCCTGAAAGAATGTGGCGTTCAATGCCGCGTCACGTGCAGGTTGAGGGATCCGTGTGAAAAATACGATCAGGATCGCCAGGAAGGCAGTCACGACATCAATCGAGAGAATGCCCTGCATGGGTAGCGCCGCATACAGGAACGCACCCAGCGGAGCAGAGATGATGTTCAATCCCCCATTCAGTGCCTGCGTAAAGCCCTGTACGCGCGCGAGTTGCTCCTTGGGAACAAGCAAAACAACGGACGCGCCGAATGCAGATTGATGAAAGCCGCCTGCCACGGCACGCACGAAAAGCATGGCGTATATGTGCCAGATCTGTGTGAGATTGAATGCGAATAAAACCACAAGCACAAGTGTTGCGATGGCCACGGTTGTATCAGCACAGATGAGGATGAGACGCCGATTGCCGCGGTCCACCCATGTGCCGATGAACGGGGAGAGAATGACCTGTGGCAACAATCCCATCAGCGAGGCGATGGCGAGCGTTGTCGCGGAGTTTGTCTTTTGTGTGAGATACCAGATGATCGCAAATTGTACGAGCTGACTCCCCAGCAGGGATAATGCCTGTCCGATCCACAGGGTGAAGAAACGCGGCGCCCAGTTTTCTGTTTTAGATTCTGCCATATTCCTGTCCTGGTAATAATTATTTTTTTGAATTCCAGTCTGCAACTTTGGTGGCACCCGGTAACCATAACCTTGCGAAGGCTTTAAGCCTTCGCAAGGTTTCCAACTGTACCGTGTTTCCTATCCTGTGGGATGGCGCTCGGGTTGTATTAAGGGACTGCAAAAAGCAGTCCCAAAGTAGTAGATCATTTCGTGTTGAGCACATCCACGGAAGCGGATGCCATGAGCGCAGACGCTCGGATCAAGGCTTCTTCGTTGAAATCGAACTTCGGATGGTGGTGTCCATAATCGAGATGAAGCGCTGCATCATTCGAACCCACGAAGAAGTAACAGCCGGGCACTTTTTCCTGCATGAACGCCATGTCTTCTGCGGTCATGGTCTGATAGCCGATGGCCAGACTGGATTCAGGCAGGACGCGGCGTGCCGTCTCCTGAACCCTTGCAGTGACAGCCTCATTATTGACCAGCGCCGGCGTGATGCGTTTGATGGATAGCTCTGCCTGGCATCCGATCGCGGACGCGACGCCCTGCGCGATCTGTTCCATTCTTTCCACAACCGTTTGCCTGACTCCGTTATCGAAGGTGCGGATGGTGCCCTCGAGTTTTACTTCCTGGGGAATGACATTGAAGGTTGTTCCGCCGTGGATATTCGTCACGCTGACGACGGCTGCATCCAGCGGCGAGACATTGCGCGAGACGACTGTCTGCAAGGCGGTGACCATGTTCGCCGCTGCAACAATGGGGTCGACCGCACGATCAGGAATCGCGCCGTGCCCGCCCCTGCCAATGATACGGATCGTGAATATTTCCGCGCCCGCCATGATGGG
>JANMSY010000340.1:0-8445 GCA_031389865.1 Anaerolineales bacterium
CGTGGTGCCTTGATTGATTGGATAGCAGAACACTTTGGATGGAAATTGGAAGTTGTTGAAAAACCAAAAGATCAAGTTGGATTTCAAATCCTTCCAAAACGTTGGATTGTAGAACGTACTTTTGCGTGGTTGGTTCGTCAATGTCGCTTGGCAAGAGATTATGAGCGATTGCCTGAAACAAGTGAATCCTTCATCTATGCCGCTATGATCCGATTGATGGTCCGTAGATTAGCAAAATTATGACTTTTCAGACACTTTCTTAGATCAAGACGAAAGAGGCGTAGATATACTTTTTGAAGGTATTTGGCATGAAACAACACTGGGCGATATTGATGGAAAAGAACTTTCAGAAAGACTTTTTGGAGAAGTTGATGTCCCATTGCTAGAACAAGTGAGTGATGATATTGCACCATTTGATAACACCCGGAATAATCTCCTAAACCGCGCAAACCCAAGAGTCGTTATTTTAATTGCATGGATTTCACAAGAACTGGAAAAGGTGCGCCAAGCGCTTGTAAAGGAAGAAAGGGAAAGGCGCAAAACAGAACAAGCTAGAAAATTGGCACAAGAAGCTCAACGAATGGCAGACATCCTTAACGAAGATTTTAAGAACTTTATGTTTGATCTTGAAATTTCTCGTCGTATTACAGGAAAAACGAAAAGTAAAACCAATGAAGCTACCTCTTCGAATGGTGAGATTTTGCCAGATGATGGTGATCAAGACTCCAAATGGCAACAATCTGGCCAACCACATAGTAGTGGGCACAGCGGAAAGAATCCTCCAGGTGAAGGAGATTTACCGAGAGAGGGTCCGAACTTAATACCTGGAGATTCCAAAGGTAATCAAATGGAATCAAACGAATCAGGAAGCAAACGCAGATCAGGATTATTCAGTATTGAGTTTGTAAACTCTACAAAAGATTATCCGAGGTCACAATATAATCGAGAAGAACACAAGATCCTGATAAATTTGGATCATCCCCAAATTGCACTTGCTCTTAAAGAAGGAGGAGGAACACAAGACTCTAGCCATTTTCTTGCAATGGTGTATGAGGTGGCAACTGTAGAATACGCACAAGCAGTTCAGTTTGAAAGATTTAATCAAGGTGAACAAATCGATGCGGCAGAAGCGTTGTTTGCAGTTGGAGATACGGTAGATAGAGTCACAAGAAGATTTTCAGATGTATTACAGTCATAGCAAGCTTAGTAAATGGAGCTAGCTTCATCCCATCGTCTCTTCCTTCTAGGGAAACGGTGCGCATTAGTGCCAACGTGGGGTGTAAAATCGTCCTATGGACATTGACCTTCAAGTTCGCATCGCAGCATTCAACTGGCTTTCGGAGCAGGTCAATTCGCGTGGGGATGTACTGCCAAGAAAACTACTTGAGCAAGGGTTTGTTTTTCAAGGTCAACGGATTCCATTGGTGGCGCCACAGGGGATCTTCAAGCCGCAAATGCTTGATCTGCCTCTTTCCATCACAACTGCGCCGAAAGGCCCCTATGATGATTATTTCGGGAATGATAATTTCCTGATCTATCGTTATCGCGGTACGGACCCCAATCATCGTGATAATGTGGGATTAAGAAAAGTCTTTGAACTAAAACGTCCGCTTGTATATTTACATGGCATTGAACCGGGGAAATATCTGGCTACCTGGCCTGTTTACATCATTGGAGATGACCAAAGCAGTCTTACATTCAAAGTCGCTGTGGATGATGCCTTGCCTGCTGTTGAATACACTCAAGCAAATGTTGCTCGCCAAGTCGCAGAAGTTTCCGATGCGCGACATGCGTATTTGACCGCGACTGTGAAGGTAAGATTATTCCAGCGTGCTTTTAGAGAAAAGGTTCTTGATGCTTATAGGTCCCAATGCTCTTTTTGTCGCTTGAAACATCGGGAATTACTTGATGCCGCCCATATTATTCCAGACAATATGCCAGAGAGTACGTCAACAATAGAAAATGGTATTTCTCTCTGCAAACTACATCATTCTGCCTATGACGCTTTTATCATCGGCGTGACACCTGATTACGTACTTCAAGTCCGCCAAGATATTTTAGAAGAGGAAGATGGTCCCGTTTTGCAGCATGGATTAAAGGGGTTACACAGGTCCAGGTTGATATTGCCAACTTCAAGAAGTCAATGGCCCAGCCGAGATGCTTTGGAGTGGCGATATACTCGGTTTGTGAGGGCCTAAATCGGCGGACTAACCCACACGGTGCTGGGCAAAGTCCTCTTTCAGCCCGCAGAGTGGAGATCGAATCGGACCATTAGATCTGCTTAAACGAAAAGAGCGGCTACTTTGAGCCGCTCTTTTGCTATTTCTTTTCCGGCATGGCAGAGATCAGGGCACGCAAGGCTTTATTCACCTGTTCTGCTGAGGTAAAGACCTTTGCAAGGTCCGCCTCGATCATAACGATCAGGGGTTCATCCTTCATGCGTTTGGCAAAACGATTTGGCTTCGCTTTGCTGTAGTCGAAACTATATTCAGGAGCCATGTCCTGTACTTTACGGGATTTGGTTGTGGGCGTTTTCTTCATACTCTTTTATTTCCTGGCGCGTTGCTGGCCGCGCACTGATAATCCGAACAACATCTTCCAGACGTTCCACGAAACAGACAAGAATCAATCTTCGCAAGGTAGATGTACCAATAATGATTTCACGATGTTCCTTCTCTGAATGAGTTATATCATCGAAGACAAATGCGAGTGGGTCTTTGAAAACGGTAACGGCTTCATCAAAGCTGACGCCATGTTTTCGAATGTTTCCTGCAGCTTTGGTTGGATCCCACTCAAATCTCATATTTATATTTTACTCTACTTCATATATAGTCTCGTTTTACAGCATAGGTGGAGGGGATTGCAGAAGTCCAAGTTGATTTTTCCCAGTTCGAGAAGTCAATGGCCGAGTAGGGATGCGTTGGAGTGGCGCTATAGTCGGTTTGTGAGGGCGTGACCCCCACCGACCTTCGGTCACCTCCCCCAAATACGACAATGAAAATTTAGGACACGAACTCAGAGGTCATCCTGTCGGATTTGGGGGAGGCTCGGCTCACACAAACGGAGCGAGGAACTGCCAGCAATCCCTCGCGCACCTAATCTCCATTCTCTAATCTCTATTTCGCACCCTACAGCCCAAACCAGCGGGCGCGGCGGCTGGAGCCAAAGTCCTGCTTCTCCCCGGTGATCTCAAGGGAGGGTTCGGTGAAGCTGCCGGTGGGCTCGGGACCCGAAAGGAAGTCCACGTCCACGCGGCCGACGAGGTCGCCTCCGAATTCCACGTAGCAGATGCCATCTCCCTTGTAGGCGGAGGGCCCTTCACTTCCCTGCTGCTCTGCAAGTATGGATTCGGCAGCGACGCGCGCCGCGGTCTCAGCAAACACGCCCGCCTTTGCCGTCCCCACACTGGTCACATCCCCGATCGCGTAGACATGAGGAAAGCGGGTCTTCAGAGTCTTTGCGTCCACGGGCACCCAGCCATTCTCCGTCATGCCGCTGGCCGCCACCACATCCGGGACGCGGTGCCTTGGGATGCCGAGGAACAGGTCGTAAGGCATCTCGGTCTTATCGTCAAGGATGGCGACGCGGCGCGCTGGGTCAATGGCGTGCACCAGCCGATCGGGGACATAGGTGATCCCACGCTCTGAGAAGGCTCTCAGCAACGCTTTGGAGGTGGCAGGCGATGGGGGAATCGGGATGCCATATGGGATGACCACGCTGATCTCACATGCCTCACGGACTCCGCGCGCTGTCAGATGGTCGTGCAGTAACAGCGCAGCCTCACTCGGCGCAGGCGGACACTTGAACGGGGTGGAGGTCACGCCGACGATGGCGTGTCCCTGCGAGAACGTGGGGATCACGTCCCGCAGGCGTTCGGCACCCGCAAACGTGTAAAACTCATTTCCGCCCTCCACAAGCCCGGGTGTGCCATCGAGATCATAATCAGCGCCCAGGGCAATGACCAATACATCGGCCTCGTACGTCCCCTTGTCGGTTGTGACGCGGCGCGCTTCGGGGTCAATGGCGGTGATCGTCTCCTGGCGAAATTCCACGCCGGGCTTCCTAATGTTGCTATAGGGAACATGCACCGATTCGGGACTCTGACGCCCGAACATGACATCCAGTTTTGAAAAGCCAAAGTAAAACGAATCGTTCCGGTCGATCAACGTCAGATCCAGGTTGTCACCCATCCCTTCGGACAGAATGGAGCTGAGTTCGAGACCTCCAAAACCCGCTCCAAGGACCAGCACTCGTAGTTTCATGATTAGCTCCTTTTTACCGATCAGTAACTCTGACCGATTTTATCCCAATACGAATGAAAACAAATTTTTGGAGATGCAATTTGCGGAGCATAATGGAATGTACACAACAAAAAACTCCGAGACTATGCAAAGCATCTCGGAGTTTTCCATTACCCGGCAATAGCCAGAGGACGCACTTCACGGTCCAGCCGCTTGCCGAGCTGGTCCTCGGCAACATCCAAATCATACTGTGTTTGCAGCCCAAGCCAGAATTGAGGAGAATTTCCAAAGAAGCGTCCCAAACGCAGCGCCGTATCTGCAGTCACACTGCGCTTGCCAAGCACGATCTCATTAATACGGCGTGCGTCGACACCGATGTCAATTGCAAGGCGGTTCTGGCTCAGGTTCATCGGCTTGATAAATTCTTCCAGCAAGACTTCGCCTGGGTGAATAGGGGAAAGTTTGTCAGTCATTCTAGCTCCTTCTAGTGGTAATCCGTAATCTCAACATTAAAGGCGTTGCCACTTTTCCATTCGAAACAGATTCGCCACTGATTATTTATTCGAATGCTGTACTGTCCTTCCCGGTTGCCGCTTAATTTTTCCAGATGATTTGCAGGAGGGATTCGCAGGTCATTGATGTTGATGGCGTTGTTGATCATGCGCAGTTTCCGCAAAGCTACCTGCTGAATGCTAGAAGGCAGTTTGCGTGACCGTTCGCGTTGATAAATCTTCTGTGTTTCGGCACCGTTAAAGGTTTTGATCACAACGTGATTATATAGTGCGTCGCGCTAAGCGTCAAGCGCCATACCTGGTGATCACAAACGGCGAACAGGCATTGAGAAACATTGCCGCGATGATGATAAAGAATGATAGTTTTTTTCATGGTTCTTCCTTCTTATACAACTAAATCATTTTGCTTTTTGTACCTGTTATTGACGATTTCTTCCGTAAAATGTTCCCACCCATGAAGAGTTCCACGCAGCGAATTTAATGAAGCATTGGAATGGCAGATAATCATGCAGCATGCATGGTCATATCTAAAATTACTGTTATACTCTTGCGTCGTTTGAAAAATTAATCACAAAGAAATGATAGATGAAAGTAGAAAGGAAAGAAGTGAATGAGTGATTCCAATGAATACTGGGGAGTCTCATCCAGTATTGATCTGTATGAATGTGACCTTGCCCTGATGCAGAATGCGGAAGCCATCCGTGAGTTCGTGGTCATCCTATGTGACCGCATCCAGATGAAACGCTATGGTGAGACGCAGGTTGTCTTTTTTGGAGATGATCCTCGTGTGACCGGTTTCAGTATGACACAGCTCATCGAAACATCGCTGATCTCGGCTCACTTTGCAGATGCCAGCTGCGCCATCTATCTGGATGTGTTCAGCTGCGCGCCATATGAGCCTGAAGATGTGGCAAAGTTCGCCGCCGAATATTTCAAGGCTTCGACCTATAATGTCAACGTGGCGTATCGAAAGTAGGCATTGCCTTAGAAATGCCATGTCACTCTCCCGAAGGATGTCGGTGCGAGACGGCATTGTCCCGACACCTGCACATGCAGGTGGGTCCTTCACGAGGATGACATGCCTCAGATGACTTTCAGTATTTTTACCGCAATAAAGATGAACTCCGCGATTTTCGCGGAGTTCATCTTTATTAGACTTTGTCGGTAATCAGGAAAAACGTCCCGAAGGTTGGTGTTCCATACCCATCTTAGCCGGGAAATAACCTTCGGGACGGTGTAGGTACACTATTTCCGATAATGTCCATTATTTATCTTTGGGTCCCGACATTGCGAGCAGGCTGGCGATGGCTTTCAATTCCAGCCACCACTGTTCCCTCGGCCGCTGGAATTCAGCATCGATCATGCGGTCGAAGTCGCGCAGGTCATGGAATTTGATCTGTCCCTGTTCCATGCCGATGAATGCGCTATCGCTGCTGTGCTTGTCACACTGCTCGATCAAATGTTCCAGGCACATCCGTGCCAGCCGCGAGGCCTGGATGCGGTCGAATGGGGATGGGTCACCGCCCTGTTGTAAATGTCCGAGGATGGCGGGGCGAACGTCGAACACATCCCGTCCCTCCTCCTCGAAGAGTGCACACATAAACCCGGTGCTGTAAACCGGGTTGGCATATTCATTTCGGATCATCAATCCGAGCCGCTTGCCCGCCTGGAATCCGCTCAGCAGTTTTTCCACATCCACTTGAAGGTCGCGCAGTTTGACTCCCTCCTCATGCATGTACACACGCTCCGCGCCGGTGGCCATCCCGCTCATCAACGCCAGGTAGCCGCAGTAATGTCCCATCACTTCAACGACAAAACAGCGCCGCGTCGCCACAGCGGATTGTTTGATCTTGTCCACCGCGTCCACGATGCTGTTCAAGGCTGTATCCGCGCCGATGCTGAACTCTGAGCCGGGCAGGTTGTTGTTGATGGAGGCTGGCAGGCAGATGATCGGGATGTTGAAACTTGGGAAGTTCGGACGGTTGCTCAACAGGTTGAACGCCGCTGAGTAGGCAGTCCAGCCACCGATGATGAGCATGGCGTCAATATGATGGTCTTCGATGACACGTGCAATGGAATAAAGGTCGCGTCCTTTTGGGATGAGCCGCGTGGTCCCGAGCATCGAGCCGCCGCGTGTCGCCCAGCCGCTCACACTCATCCAGTCCATGCCTTCCACCTCGCCATCGATCAGCCCCTCGAACCCATTGTGGACTCCAAGCATGACGTGACCCTTATCCAGCCCAAGGCGGATCGCCGCGCGCGTGGCAGTGTTCATGCCTGGGGCAGGTGCACCCGCATTCATCACTGCAATGCGGAACCGTTTCTTCGCCGGGTCAATGGGATGCGGCAGGGCACGCACCATCGTTTTGAATGTCTGGAATGCATCCTTGAACGATGTACTTCGCAGCGACATGGCGCGCTCGTAATCTCCTGAGTTCACCGCCTCGGCGACCGCCAGTGTTCTATTGACACTTTCCATCAACGGGATGCGCGTCATGCGGTTATTACGGATGCCGATCACGACTGGTTCATCACTCGCCTCTGCTGTGAGGATCGTGTTGACGGCTTCATGTCCCATCAAGGTGCCAAGGGTGCGGTCAAAGGCGCTCGGGCGTCCGCCGCGCTGCACGTGTCCAAGCACGGTGATGCGTACCTCTTCCTTCAGTCGCTCCTCGAGCACACGCTGTATGTCACTGCTGCCGATGTACCTGCCCTCACGGTCGCGGGCGCCTTCCGCCAGGATCACGATGCTGTCACGGCGACCCGCTTTACGTCCCGCGCTCAGGCGTTGTGCCAGTACGTCCGCCCAATTCTCCACATCTGGGGGCGCTTCGGGGATAAAGACCCAATCCGCTCCACAAGCCAGGGCGCCCATCAACGCCAGATAGCCGCAGTTGCGTCCCATTACCTTGACGACGAACGTGCGCTGATGACTCGCCGCCGTGCTTGTAATGGCATCCACCGCTTCCGTGATGCGATGCAGGGCTGTATCGGTGCCGATGGTCATATCGGTGCCGGAGAAGTCGTTATCGATCGAGCCAACCAGCCCAACAATGGATAAGTAGGGATGGGCCTTTGCATCCGGCGCGCTGATCTTGCCCGTTTCGGCAAGTTCGGAAATCAGCGTCGGCCATTCCTGACGGAATATATTGGCGCCGGTCAGCGAGCCGTCACCGCCGATCACGATCAGTCCATCGATGCCTGCCTTGATCAAATTCAATGCAGCAGTTGCCCGGCCCTCACGTGTGCGGAATGCTTCGCAGCGTGCCGAGCCAATGATCGTCCCGCCCAGCTGCAGCATGCCGCCCACCGAATCCCAATCCATGCGGCGGATGTATTCGCTACCATCGACCAGGCCCTGATAGCCCTCATAGATCGCGTACACCTCCGCGCCCCTGTCCAAGGCCGTGCGGACGACCGATCGCACCGCGGCATTCATGCCTTGTGCGTCGCCTCCACTGGTAAGTATTCCGATTCGTTTTGTCATTTGTTGTGTTTCCAATCCTGCAGAGATTCTACTTCAATTGGAAATCCTGTGAAAAAATAAAACGTGACTTTTGACAGTCACGTTTCATGGGTGGAAATTTTATACGTATGCTTCGAGATGCGTTATGGAGAAGTGCGTCCCGGCCCGAGTAACATGCACAGCAGGAAACGGTCGCCTTCATTCATGATATTGTCGCCATTCACAT
>JANMSY010000393.1:0-14583 GCA_031389865.1 Anaerolineales bacterium
TGACGGCTGTCGGTGTGGCAGTCGCCGCTGGGACACGCGCAGTCACATCCACGAAAGCTTCAGGCAATGCGCCAAAAGGCAAACATCAGTGGGCCATGGTAATCGATCAATCGAAGTGTACAGGATGCAACTATTGCACGCTCGCCTGCCAGGCTCATAACGATATCAACCCAGACATTCAATGGAACACGGTTGTTGAAGATGGCACCGTAGGAAATATGCAGATCTACGTGCCGCGCCCGTGCATGCATTGCGAGAAAGCCCCCTGCGTGGAAGTCTGTCCGGTGAAAGCTTCCTATTATCGGGATGATGGCATTGTAATGATGGATTATGACCGCTGTATTGGATGTCGGTATTGCCAGATCGCCTGCCCCTATGAAGCACGTTCCTTTAACTGGGAAAAGTTTACAGGCGAAAACCCCGCGGTTCCTGAATGGGGAACTCCTGAAGTGGACCGACGCCCACGCGGTGTGCCTGAGAAATGCTCCTTTTGTTATCAAACGATTGACCGCGGTTTGGCTCTAGGGAAAAAACCCGGTATCGATCAGGAGGCAACGCCGGCATGTGTAAATGTCTGCCCCACCGGCGCCCGCATCTTCGGTGATCTGAATGATCCCGAATCGAACGTGAGCACGGCGCTGCACGAGAATCCGTCCTACCGCCTGCGAGAGAACCTTGGCACAGGACCACGTGTCTATTACATACCCGCCGTCGCTGCGAAGGAGGCGTAATCATGTTGAATTCGTTACGCTCGAAACGTATCATTACTCCATGGATGATATGGCTCGGTCTGATGGGCATCATCCTGCTGGGCGGCCTGGCTGCCGGCATCCTGGTCTTCTGGAAGGGTTTGGGTATCACCAATCTCACTGACCGTGTGCCGTGGGGCTTATGGATCACAATTGATCTTTCGGCCATTGCGCTCGGCGCAGGTGCATTCAGTTTATGTGCAGCTGTATACCTGTTCGGCCTGAAACGCTACCAGCCGATTGCCCGCACTGCCACCTTCGTCGGGCTGATCGGCTATACCATGGCGACCCTTGCGCTCATCCTTGATATTGGCAAGCCCGAACGGTTCTGGCACTCGATGGTGTATTGGAACACACACTCCCTGCTCTGGGAAGTGACCATGTGCGTGATCCTGTATCTGACCGTGCTTATGCTTGAAGCCATGCCGATCATTGCCAACCTGGAATGGCTGCGCAAACGCTTTCCCAGGATCGCAGCATGGATGACACGTGTTCATCACTATGCACCCTTCCTGGCGATCATTGGTCTTGGACTTTCGAGCCTGCACCAATCGTCACTGGGTGCAACCTATGGCGTGATCAAAGCGCGACCCTTCTGGTTCAAACCCGAAATGTCAGTGCTGTTCATGTTCTCCGCCATCGTCGGCGGGATTTCACTGACGCTCTTCGCCACCATGCTTTCAGCCCGACTGACGAACAAGGCGAAGATCAATGATGCATTGATCGAACGTGTGGCTCAATTTGTAGGTTACCTTCTGATCGGTTACTTCTACTTCCGGGCATGGGATGCTCTCGCAACCAGCTACACGTATGATCCCGGTCGCACGGAAGGCCTGAATTTCCTGACCAGGGGCCCAATGTCGTTCAACTTCTGGGTGGGTGAAATGTTGCTCGGAATGATCGTGCCGCTGGTCCTGCTGCTCTACAAGCCGACACGCATGAATCGCTTCTGGCGCATGGTTGCCCTCTTCCTGGTTGCGGCTGGCGTGGTCGCCTACCGATGGGACACAAACATCACGGGCCAGCTGGTGCTCATGTCCTACATAACGGGTCAGGCGATCACTTATACAAGTTATAGGCCATCGCTCGTTGAAATTGTGGCAGGCGGGGCGATCATCGCCTACGGTCTCACTGCCTTCTCATTGGGCGTGAAATACTTGAGAGTTGTTGATCACACACTGGTTGAAGAGGAACATGAGACTGTGCATGTCAAGGCCGCTGAGCCCCTGACGATATAAGCAATACTCCTAATGAAAAACTCCGCCCGGTCAGACGGGGCGGAGTTTTTGCATTTTTGACAAATCCGAGGCAGCAGACCCGCTATGGATGTGAAAATCAGATTAGAGCGCGATGCGTTAGCAATCGCAGTGACCTTACTTTTGCAGGGTCACGGTACTCATCGAGGTATTTCATTCTCGAACTCGGTTACTTCTCTGATCAGCTTCAACGTTTCCTGTGCTTCTTCTTGATCCATTAAACTGATCGCAAAGCCCACGTGGATCAGCGCGTACTCCCCCACTTCCGCTTCTGGAACGTATGCCAGGCAGATTTCCTTGATGATCCCGCCGAAATCCAGCCTTGCCATACGGAGGGAGTCTGTTTCATAAATTTCAATTATTTTTCCGGGGATAGCCCGGCACATATATAACCACCTTTCAGCATGTCACTGGGAGCACAGGATGTTTCAGCTTCCTATTCAGAGATTACTTCAGCCGAAAAACGTTGCTTCGCAGCAATATGGTTTGCAATCACAGCCTGCCCCAACGCAATTCCCCCATCATTGGCTGGCACCTGCTGATGAACATACACAATAAATTCATCCTGCCTCAACTCATCACGGACAAGGTCAAGCAGGGTCTGGTTTTGCCAGACACCACCAGAAAGAGCGACTTCATTCAAGCCTGTTGATTGGCGTGCACGCTTGCAGAGTTCAACGGCGATCCCGGCGATTGTCTTATGGAAGCGCGCGCCGATCATTCCAGCGGATTCATTTGCACGGACATCCTCGACGATGGAAGATAATAATTCCTTCAAACGAACAACAAATTTCACGGTACTCTCAGGCTGGTCTGTCTCTTCAATACTATAAGGATATGAACGTACTGATGAAATAAACGGCTCTGCGAGTACCTCCATTTCAATGGCCGCTTGTGCTTCATATGTGACCTCATTACGAACGCCAATGAGGCTCGCGACCGCATCAAAAAGACGACCCATTGATGAAGTGAGTGGCGAGTTAAGTTTCCTGTCTATTTGCTGGCGGACAATCTTCAGCGAGTGTCTGTCTGTGTTATGCAGGAATGGCAGATCTTCAATATCAATGCCGAGAGCGTGAGCATATCCAGCGGCGATACGCCACGGGGAGCAGATGGCAGAGTCGCTGCCTGGCAGGGGCAGATATTCAAGGTGAGCGAACCGCTCAAAGGCCGCGAAGGAGGTGAGAAGAAGCTCCCCACCCCAGATCGCGCCATCGGTTCCGTATCCTGTTCCATCGAAGGAGAGTCCTATTAACTGCCTGTCGTCCAAACCGTTATCCACCATGCAGGAGACGATATGGGCATGATGATGTTGAACGCCAACCAGCTCGGCAGCCGAGCGCTTCGCATATTGGGTGGTGAAATAATTCGGATGCAGGTCATGCGCGATAATTTCAGGCTGCACACGAAAGATGGTTGATAGATGCTGGATGCCTTCCTCAAAAGATTGATACGTTTCGGCATTTTCCATGTCGCCAATGTGATGGCTGAGAAACGCGTACTGATCGCGTGCAAGGCAGAACGTATTCTTTAACTCCCCGCCCACTGCCAGCGTTGGCCTGGCTTCCGATGAAAGTTTGACAGGGTAGGGGGCATACCCACGACTACGGCGCAGGTAGATCGTTGATGATGGACGACGGACCGTATCACTTACTTCATTGTCCATGGTCAATTGTCCATGGTCCACTCTGACAACTGAATCATCACAGCGCATGTGAATGGCGCGGTTGTGCAGAAGAAAGGAATCAGCAAGCGGGGAGAGTCTCTGCAACGCGTCTTCGTCGTTGATTGCGATGGGTTCCTCGCGATAATTTCCGCTGGTCATTACGAGCAGCGCTGGGACGGGTTCATCCTGAAAAGCGGGATCGGTTTGATTCAACAGCAAATGGTGGAGCGGTGTATACGGCAGCATCACGCCGAGTGTATCCACATTCGGAGCGACCCATTTGGAAACCAGGTGAGATTGTTCTGTTTGATCCTTTTTACGTAAAAGAACAATTGGCTTTTCACGACTTGTTAAAAGCGCATGCTCTTCGATGCCAAGATCACACACAAACTTCACAGTGGCAATATTGGCTGCCATGACCGCAAAGGGCTTATCCACACGTCCCTTGCGATCGCGCAGTTCCTCGACCGTAAATGAATTCGATGCGTCACATGCAAGATGAAAACCGCCCAGTCCTTTGATGGCGATAATATATCCTTCGCGCAGTAAGCTGCGGGCTTTTAAGATCGCGGCGATGCGGTATTCAATGCTCGATATTCGAGGAGACGTGCCTGGGAACTGGGAGTGGTCCTGCCTCAGCGCTACAAAGGGACCACAGTTGGGGCAGGCAATTGGCTGTGCGTGAAAGCGCCTATTCAACGGATCCCTGTATTCAGCACTGCATTGCTCGCACATCTCAAACTCGCCCATTGTTGTGCCCGGGCGGTCATAGGGAACTTCCTTAATAATCGTGAAGCGCGGTCCACAGTTGGTACAGTTGATAAAGGGATAAAGGTGGCGTCTATCGGCAGGGTTGAACAACTCACGCTCGCAGTCGGGACAAATGGCGACATCGGCTGAGATGGGCTGGTACACATTCTCAACATCGATCGAGGGAAGAATATCGAACGTGACGTACCCGCCATCAGACCCTTCGTTTTGCACGACCATGGAGTCGATCTTTGCGAGCGGTGGCGTTTCGGTTGTGAGACTTTGAATGAACTGTTCGATTTTTGATGGATCGCCCACAAGATGAATTTCCACTCCCCCAGACGTGTTGCATACCCAGCCGCACAGTCCAAGCCTTGTGGCGAGCCCGTACACGAAGGGACGGAACCCAACTCCCTGCACAATACCTTTAACAGAAATATGCTTAGCCATTATTATCTTCGTCCTGAGCTACTGCCCAACGCGAATCTTTTATTCCACTTCGATACTTTCAAGCCTTACGTCATCCCCGCTCATTAACTGTAACCTTTCGCTGTCACAATATGTACACATGGATGCTTCTTCTTCGAGATAAAAGGTGCCACTGCAATCAAAGCATTTCATCTCGGCTTTTGCACGTTCAAAATGTAGTTCAGCCCCCTCTCCCCGTGAACCCTTTGCCAGGTCTTTCCAGTAAAACTGAATCGATTCCTCCCGCTCATCTGAAAATGGACCGATCAGCAAATTGACGCGCACAATCCGTTTCGAATCAGCATGGTTCAGGGCACGTTCAAGCAGGTTTTGAGTGAGAGAAAATTCATGCATGGCTGCCTTTAGATTAATCCCTTAACAGGTTGTATCCAAGATGCAGAAAGTCACCCATGCGATGGCTTTCTGCACCATTGAATCATGATGTTCCGCTTGAGCAGATCAACCACAATTTGGGTCGCCCTGGGTATGGCTTCCTCCACCGGCGCAGAAAGCTCCTCGCTGAAATCATAGACATGTCTTGCGGCAACTCCAACCACTGTTATATTTTCAGGCAGTTCCGCGCCCATCTCCCTGCCCAACTTCATCGCGTTCTGCAGTGATGTGTCGTGCATGCTCGTAATGTGGAATGCGGAATAATTCGGAAGATCTTCAAGTTTCGACACAAGGATCGAACCCGGTTGCTCATCTCCTACAAATGCATCGATCAAAATGGCAGACTCATAGCCAACCAGATGTTCCATCAGGCTGATGCCGCCGATCGAAAGACAATCTACATCCACCTGGAGAGCAGGATCGATTTGACTCCTGACACTTTCTGCGATCCTCCATCCCACGCCGTCATCGCCGAGGATGGGATTGCCAAGACCGATCACCAATGCTTTCATCTGGATAAATGCTCCCTATTCGCTTCGCAGCAAGCCGAAACCTGTTCCTGTTTCAGAAGATAAATCGCGTCCCGAGGTCACCACTAGCAGAACTGTTTCAACACCTGTACAGGTTTCCCTGCTGCATCACGGATGGTGATCTGCAATGGCATCTGCCCAGGCAGTGAGTGTGTTGCACACCCAAAGCAGGGATCGTAGGCTCTGAACGCCATCTCCACCATGTTGAGCAGACCCTCTGTCACATTGCCATCCTTGATCAGATGGGTCGCCGCCTTGTGAGTGGACATCTGGATCGGCGCGTAGTTGTTGGTGGTGCCCACGACTAGATTCGCCCTGGTAACAATGCCCCGTTCATCGGTCCAGTAGTGATGCGTAAGGGTTCCGCGCGGCGCTTCGACGATGCCAATTCCTTCGGTTGGGATCCCTGTTGGTTTTGTGTGGACGTTCGGTGACGTGATCTCGGAGTCGGTCACCAGTTCCATCCAGCGTTCCGCCGCATACAGCAATTCGATCAGGCGCGCCCAATGCGTGGCAAGCCGTTGATGGACAGGCTTTCCGCCAAGGGTTGCATAGAACCTTTCATATTCCTCCTGTGCCCGCGGGGTTGCCATTCCATCCGATGCGTTCAGGCGGGACAGCGGCGTCGCCATATACACCCCTGAATCTGCGCCATCCACAAAGCCTTTCCAACCGACCTTTTTGAGATATGGGAATTTGAGATACGTCCACGGTTCGACGTGTTCAGCAATGTGCCCGGCATAGTCCTTCGGCTCATACTTCACAAACTCATTTCCGTTCGGGTCCACTACGCGGACTTTACCATCATAGAAATTGACCTTGTTGTTCTCGTCTACAAGCCCCATGTAATAGGTATGATGTGTATAAATATCCCCGAGGATCAGATCCACATATTGCTGGTTGCCAAGCACGATGTCATTGAAGATCTTGAGGCTAAACTGTGCGAACTCGATCGCCCAACGTCCCATCTCTTCAATCTCTGTGCGCTGCGCTTCGGTGATACCCTTCGTCATCCCGCCTGGGATGGATGTGCATGGATGAACTTTTCGACCGCCGATCATCTCGACAACCGTGTGTCCGTACTTGCGCATCTGGAAGACCTTGCCGCCGATCTCCAGCCCCACTTTGTGAATGACGCCCAAAATATTTCTTTCTGCAACAGGCGCGTCGGGACCCATCACAAAGTCGGGACCGCCCAGTGCATAGAAGTGAGTTGTGTGGTCGGTGCAGTAAAACGCGGAATATAGCAGCTCGCGCAACATCTTTGCCGTGCGCGGCGGGTCAACTTTATAGACCGCGTCTGCTGCCTTGGAGGCGGCCATGTTGTGTGCCTCGGGGCAGACTCCACAAATGCGATTCGTGATCAGCGGCATTTCCTCGATGGGGCGCCCCACCACGAATCGTTCAAAGCCGCGCAGTTCTGGGATCTGGAAGTATGTATTCGCCACATTGCCTGCGTCATCGAGGAAGATCTCGATCTTGCCGTGACCCTCCAGACGGGTGATGGGATCAATTGTGATTCTTTGTGTCATAACGCCTCCGTACGGGCACGATATACACTTGCGCGCAGTGCAGGTGTCCCTACTTTGTCCATGCAGGTTTCGAAGCTTTCATCAATGACCCAGCCAGATTGAAACGATACACCTGGCCAACAGGGTCGGGAATTCCATCGAGAATCCTGTCGATCTCCTCAGGAGTGTTCGCGTCGATCACAGATGCAAAGGCTGTGATCAGGCGAGCACCGTAATCCATCACACCTTCGGCGGGACCGTAACAGCCAATGCACTGCGCTCCGGCCTGTGGACAGCGCGCGTTGCATCCGCTGCGTGTTGCGGGGCCATTGCACGGCACTCCCTGTTCGAGGATGCAGAGAGTCGGGTCAAGGGGGGCGATATCCTGGATCCGTTTGAAGGCGCTGATCATTTTCACGTTGCGCGCACGCGGACATTCGTCACAGACCGTCGAATTGCCGGCCCCGATGACGGTGCCTTTTGGCGGGAGATTTGCGCGACCGTGCAACGCGTCAATAACGAGATCAATCACCGCCGTGATCTGATGCGATTCAGGCGGGCATCCGGGCATGTAGTAATCCACATCCACTACCTGTTCGAGCGGACGTACCATCCGTGAAAGGGTTGGGATGTGTAATTCACCTTCGGGCACGTCATAGGATGTGCGCGGACAGATCTCGTGCGGATTATCGGTGGTGATCGTGTTGAATGCTGTGTGGACGATCTCCCCCACCGGGCTTAAGTTTGCCAGGCCGGGGATGCATCCTTCGCAGGCACACGAACCGAAGGCAACGAGTATTTCTGATTTACGGCGAAGTAGCTTTGCGATGTGCTCATTTTCATCGTTGCGAATTCCGCCGTTGAAGAGCGTAAGCAGGATCGAGCCGTCCTCCATTGCCTCCACATCCTTGTACTTGGCGTCCATGGCCACGGGCCAGAAAACAACCTCAAAGTTTGCGTCAACATCAAGGATCTTTTCATGCGTGTTGAGCACCGCGATCTCACAACCGCCGCAGGCGGCAGCCCAATACATGGCAAATTTGGGTTTCGCGTTGGCGTTCATGCGGGCACCTTCACTTCGGACGATGGACGATTGACAATGGACGATTCAATAGGGTCAATGGGATGTGATCCATCATGTGCCTTGCCCCAATTCAGCGGACCCATCTTGCGGATCTCTTCCACGAATAGCGTCGTTTCGCTTGCGAATCGCGCGCCTTCCGCTGCGCTTGCCCAAACCAGTTTCACGCGTTCAGGCTCGATGCCCAGACCTGCCAGAACACGCCTGAGGAGGAGAAATCGGCGCAATGCCTTGTAGTTCTGCTCAATGTAATGACACTCACCCGGGTGACAGCCCGTGATCATCACGCCATCTGCGCCGTTGGAAAGCGCGCGCAGGACAAAGGTTGGGTCGAGACGCCCCGAGCACATCATGCGGATGAGTCTCACGTTTGGCGCGTACTTCATGCGCGCAGTCCCTGCCAGGTCTGCTGCGCGATAACTGCACCAGTTACAGGTGAAGCCAATGATCGTAGGTTCGAATGGATCGGTCATAGAGTCAACTCCTTACGCTTCAACTGGTTCGAGGTTACGGAGCAACAAGCCATCGATCTGCGCAATGATCTGTGCATCACTGAAGCCTGTGCCGCTGATGGCGCCGGCCGGACAAGCCGCCACACAGGTGCCGCAACCCTGACACAGCGCCGGGTTGATCTCGGTCACCATGCCAGCTTCCATAAACGTAATCGCATTGAACGGACACAAGCCATTGCAAATACGACAGCCCGAGCACATCTCTGCATTGACGGTTGCCTTGATCGGCTCCAGTACCACCTCGCGTTGCAGGATCTTATCCAGCACACGTGCCGAAGCCGCCGCGCCCTGTGCCACACTGGATGGAATATCCTTCGGCCCCTGGGCGCAACCGACGATGTACACGCCTTCGGTCATGGTCGCGACAGGATCGAGCTTGGGATGTTTTTCGGTGAACCAGCCATCCGTTGAACAAGAGATGCCGAACAGCTTGCCCACTTCCTTTGCGTCGTGACGGGGCTGCAAACCGCTGGAGAGGATCACCATATCCACAGGGATGCGTCTCTGCTTGCCCGCCAGCGTATCCTCCACCTGGATGATGAGTTTCCCTTTCTCGCTTTCATGACGTGCCGCGTCCGTGACCTCCGCCACCTTGCCGCGCACAAACAACGTCCCTTCTTCGAGCACGCGCTGATAGAACTCATCGTAGGCTTTGTACGCCGTGCGCATGTCAATATAGAAGTTGTAGACAGTGGCGCCGGTTCGTTCATGTACCAGGTGGGCGAACTTCAATCCCTGCATGCAGCAGATCACCGAACAGTAATTGTTGAAATTCTTATCGCGCGAACCCACGCAGTGGATTATGCCAACGCGTTTCGGCGTGGTCTTGCCATCGCGCAAAACGATATTGCCCGAAGTGGGTCCCGCCGCGTTGGATAGCCGTTCGAACTCCAGACTCGTAAATACATTTGGCAAACGTCCGTAGCCATAGTTGCTTACGCGCCGCGCATCGAACAGGTCGTAGCCTGTGGCAAGGACAATGTTGCCCACGTCAATATTGAGCAGCTGGTCTTCCTGTTTGAAATTGATCGCGCCCGTCGGGCAGAATTTCTCACAGGCCTTGCATGTGCCCTTGATAAAGTACGTGCAATTCTCCTTGTCCATCACGGGGAAGTTCGGCACAGCCTGTGCGAATGGCGTATACACAGCCTTGCGATATCCCAGCCCGGCTTCATATATTTCATCGATCACTTTCTTCGGGCACTTCTCCTGGCAGATCCCGCAGCCGGTGCAAAGCTCTTCTGTAATAAAGCGCGCCTTCTTTTTGATCGTCACATGGAAGTTCCCCACATAGCCCGACACATTCACCACGTCACTCCACGTCAGCAGCGTAATGTTCGGATGTGTGCCTGCTTCGACCATGCGCGGCGTAAGGATACATGCCGAACAATCGAGTGTAGGGAATGTCTTGTCGAACTGCGCCATATGTCCGCCAATGGACGGCTCGCGCTCCACGAGGTAGACATGGAAGCCTGCGTTCGCGATCTCCAACGCAGATTGGATTCCCGCAATACCACCGCCGACCACCAGTGTATTCGGATTGATCGGGACCTTTATCTCTTCGAGTGGGACATTCTCGATCACGCGGGACACCGCGCCTGCCACCACGGCTTTGGCCTTTTCCGTGGCGACAGCCTTGTCCGTGTGCACCCACGAGACCTGCTCGCGGATCGAAGCCAGCTCACACAGATATGGGTTCAATCCCGCGTTGCCTGCTGCGGTACGGAAGGTCTTCTCGTGCAAATGTGGTGAACACGCTGCAACGACAACGCGCGTCAACGCCAACTCTTTGATGTCCTTCTCGATCAGCTCCTGCCCAAGGCTGGAACACATGAACTTATATTCGCGTGAAACGACCACGCCCTGATGTTTGAGTTTCTCCTCCGCCCATTTGGCAACGTCCACCACATCCACAGTGCCTGCGATGTTGGAGCCGCAGTGACAGACGTACACACCCACGCGTTCCTGTTTCTGGTCGCTCATTTCACGGCCTCCTTCCCTTCATGCCTGGTCCAGCGGCGCGGCATCGGCAGGCCTTCATACTTTTTACGCGGCCCCGCCGGTTCCTGCGTGACGGGCACTTCCACACCGATGGTCGCCAATGCATTCCGCGAACTGACCAGTTCCAGACCAATGCCCACCTCGTCAGGTTCCCTGCCAAAGGCCAGTCCCATTAACTGTGTGAAGAACAGGATCGGCATGTGATAATCGGAACCAAAGTAATGATTCATCTCATTCTGATACGCGTCGACATTCATCTGGCACATCGGGCAGACTGTTGCCATGAGGACCGCGCCACGCTCATCCGCGTCAGCCACGAGCCGGCGGATTAACTCGAAGGCAGTTTCGGGGCCGATCTGGGTCATGTGTCCGCCACAGCAGCTAGTCGTAAGCGGGTAATCGATCACGTCCGCACCCAGCGCGCGCAGCAGGTCATCCAGTTCTGTGGGATGTTCATGGTCTGACCAGCGATGCTGATAATCGGGACGCGGCAGCATGCATCCCATGTATGGCGCAACTTTGAGGCCATGCAACGGGCGGACAACCTTGCTGCGAATGGTTTCCAGGCCAACGTCATATACCAGCACATCGATCAGGTGACGCACATCCAGCGTGCCGGCCTTATATTCCAAGCCGCCTGCTTCAAGCGCCTCATTTACCTTTGCACCAAGAGAGGGGCGTTCCTGCATGTAATAATCCGCTTTTGCAAGGTTGAGATAGCAAGCCGAACATGGAGCCACCACCGTGCGTGTTCCATTCATCTGCCTTGCTTGTTTTGCAGCCAGTGCAAGGTTGCGTGCGATCAATGAGTAGGCAGGGATCAGGTTAATGCCCAGGTATTCCGTTGCACCGCAGCAGTTCCAATCATCGATCTCTTCAAAATCAAGGCCGAGCGGCTCAATGATGGCATGGATGGAATCCCCGTATGCCCGACCGCTGGATTCCATGGAGCAACCCGGATACAGAAGATATTTGTTCATGAAGTCATCTCCAGTTGCTTGGCACGGTTCAGGATCTTTGTCAGTTGATCCATATGTTTGATCTTCTTCGGCATGATCGCCATGCGACCCTTGGTGATCATGCCAAAACCCATTGGCAGCATGCCTGGCAGTCGCAATGGAAAATGTCTCAGATAATGGCGTGAAGCCAGCCCCAGTTCATAACTGCGACCGAACGTTTCGACCATATCGACGAAGGTCTGCGAAAAATGAGGAGCTGTGGAATCCCTGTATAACTTTGCATGGATCGCCATGCCCTTCAGCGTGTACATCACATCCGCGACGTGCACCTCCTGTGGGCAGCGCACCACGCAGTGGTAACACGACACGCAGATCCATGCCGTATTGCTGCGCAGTACTTCTTCGCGCATTCCTGCACGAAGCATGGCGAACAGCATGCGCGGCGTATGATCCATATCCATGGCGGCGGGACACGATCCGCCACATGTTCCGCATTGGATGCACATCTCCAAGTGCGAAACACCTGCTGTCTTCATGCTTACTTCATGCAAAAGTGATAAGTCTTCCTCACGGGCCAACCCCGCTCGGACTCGTTCGTCGGTCATATGAGGCATATTCCCTCCGATCATGCATGCCTGCTGTCCGCCCTGATTGCATGGTTACACCGCCAAGACCATACCGCTTAACGTTCAAGCGGTGACAATGAACTCTACCCCGCCTATCTTTTATTATTAGGACAATAATAATAAATATGAGTATTGAATGTCATTTATAGATAAGCAAGTTGTCACAAATAATTACGGTAGTATTACGACTATTATGTGTAGGCTTAAATAAAAAACGCGCTCTCATCGAGCGCGTTTTTTACAGGATATGTTTCGTCATCTCTTATTTTTCAGGGGCGCCTGCATCGATCCATTGCTTAATGACTTCGAGCTCGTCTGCAGCAAGGTTGGCAAAATGCCCACCCGCGCTTTGAACCTGGAAAAGAAGGCTGTTCGCAGAATCTCCTGGAACAACCACCGGCCCATTGGAACTGCCCTCCATCAAGCCTTCATAAGTAAGCATGTTCAGACCACCCGAGGCAAGGTCACCGTGACACGCCGCGCACTTAATTGTCACAAGGGGCGCAACGTAACTTTCAAAAGTGGGCGCTTCCGTGGTAGCTGGCAACTCTGAAGCAGGTTCCGGCGGAGGCAGTTGTGACTTCAGTATTTCGCGCAATGTGGGGGCATCAAACCCGGCGAAGGTGTACACATTTCCATGGCAGGCCGAGTTGGAACAGAAGGATGTGTCACTTGTGCCACCCGGATCATCCGTCGTGTGGCATGCGGAACAGGATGCACCAAATGCCTGGTTGTGCAGACTGATCCAGTTCGGGTTGAGATGTGATTCCGGCTCAGGCCCAGTACTGATCTCAATATTGGTGACGAAGTCGTCGGCTCTTTTCACAACCGGGATCGAATGACAGACGTTACACTCAAGACGAATGGCCTGCTCGTTGACGTCCAGGTGCTTGCCATCATGACAGCGGAAGCAGCCTGGTGAATTAATATGGCCAAGATTGTTTGGATAGGTGGTCCAATCGATTTCCTGGGTGTGGAACACTGTGCGGTCGTAAATATCCTTCAGGCTTTGAACGGCGGAACGAATCTGTTCGCCGTGGCCGGGATAATACTCGGTGTTCTTATAATAGGTTTCCAGTTTCTCGAATGCGGCAAAGGCCTCACCGCGTGACGTGTATTCAACACTCAACAGTTCCACGGCCTTTTTATGGATCAGCGGGATTCCCGGGTCGATCTGTCCACGCGACATGGCAAGGTTGACAGACTCCTCGGGAAATGAAAACTCATGCGTAATGCGATTATGACAGGTCACGCAATCCATGGCAACCAGTTTGCTTTCATCCAGAGTGGATTTGTCGAAGTCCGATTCCACGTCCACATATTCAGTTGTAGTTCCATCGTCATTGTAGATCCGGACGTAAGGGATCTCCTGATCCAGACCGTCAAGCGGATAATATTCCACTTGGTTGACGATGTGCCAGTGGATGCCTCGTCCCAGCCCTTCACGCTTCGCTCCGCCGCCGGTCTTGAGTATCAGATAAATACTTGTTGGCGTGTTGTGGAGGTCGTCTGCAAAATCTGCGCTCACGCGCAGGCTATCATCAGAGAAAGTCTCAGGCTGATGACATGTCTCGCAGGTATCACGTGCCGGGCGCAGCGCTTTAGCGCGAATCGGATATTCATAAAGTTTAAATAACATGTAATA
Source organism: Anaerolineales bacterium (assembly GCA_031389865.1). Taxonomy (GTDB): domain Bacteria; phylum Chloroflexota; class Anaerolineae; order Anaerolineales; family Villigracilaceae; genus Defluviilinea. Next base: position 14,148 of record JANMSY010000393.1, read on the forward strand.
CGCTTCGTGCAGCCCCTGCGATTTACGTGTAAACTGGTTGACAAAAGAGGTGCGACCAATGTGGCATTCTTCGCACGTGACGTTGGCATGCGGTGATTGTTTGTAAACCGTATCCTGTGGAGGCATGGTGTGACAGGCAGTGCCACAGAACTCCGGTGAGTTTGAATATTCCCAACCATACACGCCCCCGGCGATCAGCATTATCGTCAGGATGCCCAAAACGGCATACGGCAGCACAAGCACCCAACGCGGAGAGTCTGGTGCGGGGAAGAAGAATTTTGCAAGGCGTTCTTTGAGTCTCTTCATGGCTACCTCGTTATCTCAAGCACGGCGTTTGTTATGAAGGATTTAACTGTAGAAAATCTAGCTACCTGACAGTTTCCGCTGGTCGAGTAGCTCCGAATGTTCGTAGAGGGGCGTATCGAGACCACAAATT
>JANMSY010000408.1:0-2665 GCA_031389865.1 Anaerolineales bacterium
TAGCCGTTCAATACTTCGATAACAATCGCAGGTTCAACGGCTTTCAACAATGTGTTATAGAAACCCGCGGCACGCGTCATATCACGCGGCACCAGCACGATCATACCGAGCACGAGATTGATGATGCCAGACATCAACGAACCTGAATGCCAGATGCCTTCCAGGCGATGTCCACGCGTACGCACGATCACGGGGGCAGCCTGCCCGCCCGCGGTACGCCAGTGCAGCGTGGCAAGATCGTCGCTCATGATCTGAAGCGCATATAACACATAATCGAGATATTGAATTTCACAAATCGGCCTCAGCCCGCGCATCGCCATGCCGATTGCCTGCCCCAGGATCGTCGCTTCACGGATGCCTGTATCGCTGACGCGCAATGCGCCGTATTTTTCCTGCATACCCTTGAAGCCCTGGTTCACATCACCCAGAAAACCCACGTCTTCGCCGAAAGCGATCACGCGCGGGTCACGCCACAGGATCGAATCGAACGCGGCATTCATCACTTCAAATCCCATCACAGTCGGCGACGAACTCGAATAAGCAGGCTTCACTTCCTTGACCGCGATCGCCCTGCCGCTGTACAGATGTGAACCATAGCGTTCCGCATTGATCTCGTCCTGTTCATTCTTCCATTGGATCAACACCTGCCTGGATGGATTTGCTTCGTCACGCAGGATTCGTAATGCTTCATGCGCAGCGCCATGGACATCACGCCTCGCCACCGAAGGGAGGTTTGCCAGCCGTTCCCTGATCTTTTCCAACTCTGAGGCGTGGGACGAACTACCTGCGATCTCGTCCAGCATATCCATCACATGGCCGCGTTCCTCGATGATCGGAGCAAGATACGCGTCCCAGGCCAGGCGGCGGATGCCCTCTATCGCTTCGCGGTCATCTTTTTCAACGGCGGCCAGCTGCGGTTCCGAAACGACGCGCTGCTCCAGCATCCACTCACGCATTTTGCGGATGCAGTCGTATTCCACCTCCCACCTGAGTCGCTCAGGCGACTTATAACGTTCATGACTCCCGGAAGTGGAATGTCCCTGCGGCTGGGTCATGTCACAGACATGCACCAGCGTCGGGATGTGATACTCGCGAGCGATCTCGGCCGCGTTCTGATAGGTCTCGAGCAGCGTGGGGTAATCCCAGCCACGTACCTGGAAGAGTTCGTAGCCGCGCTGACATTCCGGTTCGGGGCAGGCTTCGCGCTGGAAGCCCTGCAAAATGTCGTAGATATTTTCCTTGACCATCTGGAACTGGTTGGGGACGGAAATTCCGTAGCCATCATCATAGACAGTAATTACCGCGGGCGCCTGCAACACACCAATGGCATTGACCGACTCCCAGAACATCCCCTCCGCGGTGGAGGCGTTGCCAATGCTGGCGAACACTACTTCATTGCCATTCCTGGAGAATTGTGTGAAGTCCTTGAGCTCTTCCAGACCGCGGTAGGCAACGGACGCGTATGCAAGGCCCACTGCGCGCGGCATCTGCGCCGCCGTGGGGGAGATATCCGCGGCGGTGTTATATAACTCTGTTTGATTTTTCCATGTGCCATCGGGGTTGATATATCGGCTGGCGAAATGCGCATTCATCGAACGCCCCGCCGTATTGGACTCGTGATTGACATCCGCATGCGCGTATAGCTGCGCAAAAAATTCCTGGATGCTCATTACCCCCAACATGAACATCCAGGTCTGGTCACGATAATATCCCGAGCGCCAATCACCCTTTTGGAATGCACGCGCAATGGCGAGATTGGCAAGTTCCTTGCCATCGCCGAAAATTCCGAATTTTGCCTTGCCACTTAAAACTTCACGTCTACCGATAAGGCTCGCCTGCCTGCTTTGATATGCGAGGCGATAATCCTTGATGATCTCTTCTTTATCGAGGGGAAGTGCAACAGTACCCTTCTTTTTGGGCATGTATCTCTCTCCTGACTTGGTTTATAAAGATTATAACAAAGGATGCAAGTGCAACTTGGCAGGGATGGTGGGCTCAAACGAAAATCTGACAGGCATTCAACCTGTAGCCACTGATTTCACGAATTACACAGATTATTTTCGCGAAAATCGGTGGAATCCGTGCAAAGAAGTCGGGCTGCGCCTAGGATTCGACGTTCAACGGATTCTCATTATCTTCATTCCACAATAGGGGATTGGCATTTATATAATCCGTTTTGTTGTGGAGATCCGTTTCGTTGCGGATGACGTGTTCGTAATAGTTGCGTTGCCATACCGGAGTTCCCATCAAAGAAGGAATTTTCCATACTCTTTTGGTGACGCGTGATTTGAATTGTGCCATGATCGCGCCCAGAGATTTGGGTTGAGGTCCGCGCGGTAAGGGCGACCCGTCAATGCCATCAATGATCACGTTAGCTAATGACACATTGCCCGAACGCGCATTGGTTAATCCCTGGCGGGTCGCCCCTACGTTTTCATGAAATATCAAAATGCCATGAAAATGATTCGGCATCACAATAAATGCGCCAAGTTCAATGAATTGCAATCGTTTCGGTAATTCCTTCCACTCCCATTGAACGATTTTTCCTACCTCATTCAACACCATTTCCTTATTCAACACCTCCCCAAACAGACATTCGCGATGCCAGGCGACAATTGTCACATAATACGCGCCTGCTTGAGCATAATCATATTCTGGTAAACGG
>JANMSY010000411.1:0-21243 GCA_031389865.1 Anaerolineales bacterium
GAGATGGATCGCTCACGGCCTGATGGAGGGCTTCAGCGAGCCCACCCTCGGTGTCGATGTCAACAGCGTCGCCCGGGACGTGGGCCACGTCAAAGCTCAGGGTCAGTGTTTGAGAGTCATATTGAATCGAGTCACCAATCACCGCGCCGGAGAGTCGCAGGTTTTTCTCCACCGCGCCTGATCCTTTTGCATTGAGCTCATCCACGGTCATGAAGTATTCCTGGGTTGCAGCCGTGGAGCTCCAAATTAAGAAAACGACAGCCCCAAGGATGAGAATGCCGCCGATCACAAACTTGTTGATTTGCATGTATGCCTCCGATGTCAATTGACACAAAAATGAATGTACTGTAGTGCTCGTATATTGTACATGGGGAGATTAATACTCACTGAGAAGCGAGTCTGATAAATGTCATGTAAATGCCCCAAATTTATCCTATTCGAATATTTGCCTTTTTTCGAGCATGTTTCTCGAACAATTTGGCCCCAATGGTCCAAACTCATATTTCGTTTGCTACCATGCCGCGGGTGCAAAATCCCGCGGCATGGTAGCCATAAGCCTGCCTTAATCCTCGTCTTCTTCCTTCTTTACACCAAACGCCTTATCGATCCGTTCCATGATTTCAGGCGTGAGTTTTGTCGCTACTTCGCCTGCCTTCATATTCTCATGAAGCTGTTCCACGCGGCTGGCTCCTGTGATGACAGTGCTCACGTAGGGATTCTTCAAACACCAGGCAATCGCCAGTTGTGAAAGTGTGCAATCGAGTTCCTTCGCAATGGGCTCCAGCGCCTGGACCTTTAACAGCTTCTCTTTGTCTGTAAGCTGATCGTGAAGCCAGTCATATCCTTCGAGTGTGCCGCGGCTGCCCTCAGGAATGCCCCTGCTGTATTTGCCAGTCAGCAACCCCGATGCAAGTGGACTCCAGATCGTTGTACCATATCCATATTGCTTGTACACGCGCTCATATTCGCTGGAGAAACGATGACGTTCGAATAAATTATAGACGGGTTGTTCAGTGACCGGTTTATGCAGGTGGTGTCGCTCGGCAATTTCAATCGCAGCAGCGATCTCTGCCGCTGACCATTCAGACGTTCCCCAATACATCGCCTTGCCCCATTCGATGATATTGTGCATCGCCCAAACGGTCTCTTCGATGGGTGTGGTCTTATCGGGACGGTGACAGTAGAGCAAATCCACATAATCCAATTGGAAGCGTTCCAGCGAACCGTTGATACCCTCGATCAAACGTTTGCGATTGAGTGTGTTGCGCTCATTGACACTGTTGTGCAAGCCCCAGAACAATTTTGTTGAAACGAGATAGCTGCCACGGCGCCACTTTAACTTTTTGAGTGCGTCGCCCATGACCTGCTCAGATTTGCCGTTCGCATACGATTCCGCGTTATCGAAGAAATTCACGCCGGCATCGTACGCTGCCGCCATCATTTCCACAGCGGCAGTTACATCTGCCTGGGTATGGAATGTAACCCACGAACCGAAGGATAGCTCACTGACCCGAATCCCTGCCTTGCCCAAATGCCGATATTCCATGCTGCCTCCGAATGAATGTATTGATACCATTATAATCGTCTGATGCACCGCACCCCTATTGCATCCTGTCTTCTCGCTTTATTATTTTTTCTTTTGACGGCGTGCGCCCCTCAAGCGACGCAATCCGCGCCCCGGGCAGTTGACCTGGTTCCGTACGCTACCTCAACCCGAAGGCCGAGTTCCCCTACCTGGATGACGCAGACTGCTGAAGGCCTGGTCGCTGCAGAGACGCCTCTTCCCAGCCCGACGCCTTTCACCTACACCATTAAAGCAGGTGACTCCATTAGCAGCATTGCCCTGCAGTTCGGTGTATCCATGGATGACCTGCAGGCTGCGAACCCGGAAATCGCACCCAATACCATGTCCATTGGGACGGTGATCAAAATCCCCAGCAATCCTGATAACCCCTCCGGCGAACCGACACCAACTCCTGCGCCATTTACCGTGGAACAGATTCAGTGTTTCCCAACAGGGGACAAAGGCATGTGGTGCTTTGTGCTCGTCCATAATGACTTCCCTGATTTTATGGAGAACCTCAGCGCGCAAGTGACATTGGTCGATAGGAATAACGCCTCGCTTGCAAGCCAGGCTGCACTATTACCCTTGAATATTCTTCCACCAAACACATCATTGCCATTGACTGTTTTCTTCCCACCACAGGTTCCGTTTAATGCGAAACCACAAGTCCAGGTGTTGACCGCGATCCGCTTGTTACCAGACGATGAGCGATATGTCCCGGCGACGATCACAAACACGCTGGTACAAGTCAACGCCAATGGGCATAATGCACGCGTCAGTGGGATGGTGTTTTCGCAGAGTCAGGATCGGGTGGCGAATCAGGTTTGGGTGGCGGCAACAGCCTACGATGACATGGGACGCGTAGTTGGAGTCCGCAGATGGGAATGGGACGATGGTCTCGCTGCGGGTGGAAGTATCCCGTTTGAGTTTATGGTGTCCAGCATCGGCGGAAAGATTGCCCGTGTTGAATTTGCAGTAGAAGCACGACCGTAGGCCCCCTCCGCCGCTAAAGCGGCACCCTGCTTGCGCACTCGCAGGGTGTCCCCCAAATACGACTGAAGTTCGCCAGTCGGATTTGGGGGAGGCTGGGTGGGGGTCATTTTCCTTCCAGCCACATATAGCGCTCGATCGGAATATCAATGGGGGTGAATACGTAGCCCTTTACATAAGGCTTGACGAGTTGATAGGACAAATAATGAACGGTGAACAGTCCTGCGGCATCATCCACGATCATTTGCTCGGCCCGTTGATACATGGCAATGCGCTGAGTTACATCCTGCTCAACGCGGGCCTGTTCAAGAAGTGTATCGAGTTGCGGATCTGAGTAGCCGCCGTTGTTTTGTTGCGAGTCAGTGTGGAACAGTATATCGGCAAAGTTTTCAGGGTCAGGATAATCTGCGCACCAGCCGCCATCAAATAACTGGCCGTGATTACCGGAGTAGAGCTGATCATAGTAAAAGTTCGATTCAATGTTCTCAACGGTAATCGTTACGCCCAGATTTTGTTTCCACATTTGCGCGAGAGCAGCCACATCTCCACTGACGTAACTTCCAATGCCCGAGTTGGTGAAAACAATGGGTGGCAATCCTTCAGGTCCACCATATTTCGATTGCTTCAGAAGTTCACGCGCTTGCCCCGGATCATAGGGCAGACCTTTAAGGGCAATATTGAACCCAGGCAGGCCAGGCGGGAAGATGCCAATGGCAGGGAGAGCATGTCCATTCATGACAACGTCAATATATTGCTGGCGGTTAAATGCCATGCTGAATGCTTTTCGCACATTGACATCATCGAATGGCGGCAGGGTCGTATCGAATACAACATAGCTTGTGCATAGATTAACACCGGTTAACAGTTCGTTGTAAAGCGGTTCCGTTGGATCTGTAAAACGATCGATGGAGTAGACGCCCGCAATATCGACCTCATCCGTTTCGTAAAGCTGCTGGGGACTTCCTGAATACAGTTGTTCCACCACATAGGGGATGCTCGGTGTACCGAGATAAAAATCCTTATTGGCTTCATAGCTTATTTGCTCGAATCGTTTCCATTCGATCAGTTTATAAGGTCCTGTACCGTTCGGTGTGCGGAACCATTCTTCACCGCTTTCCACATTCGCCCGATCCAAAACAAATGCTGTGGCATAAGTGAGTTTTAAGACGAAGTAGGGCTTGGGGGCATCAATCGTGACTTGCAGCGTATGGTCATCAATTATTGTGAGGCCGCTAATGTGATCGGCCCTGCCATCTGTCATCTCCCTGATGCCGACGATGTCACCGAGATACGTCAATACAGTATCTGATTCGATCGCCGGGCTGGCGGCGCGTTCCCACGAATACACGACATCCTTCGCTGTGACGGGGCGTCCATCATGGAATTTGGCATTCTGCCGTAAATGGAATGTGTAGACTGTGCCATCTGAACTGACATCCCAACTTTCTGCAAGATCAGGAGTCAGATTTAATCTTGGATCAAAGGAGACCAATCCGCTGAAGACGCGTTTATCGCCTGATCCATGTGTGGTAGCGGGGTCATATTCCCGGGCATTCGTGGACTCGCCTCCTGCCAGCACCAGGGCCTGGTCCAGCGGAATATCAGTTTGCAGCGCTGACGCCTGATTCGGCGCGGCGTTCAGTGTGAATACAACGATCAATATCAGCGAGACTAGCTTTGCAGTACGTGCTTCTGCTATGTGAACATACTTGTCAGCCATTTTTTGGTCCCTTGCTATTTTGATTGCGAACAATCAAGCCCAGCACAACGACCCCAATGACCAAAATAAACGCGCAACAAAGACCGAGGAGCATGAGTGTCAACGTGAGCGGTGGACCTGTCCGTGTGGCAGGTGTGCCAGTGGACGGTCCGCTCAATGATGAGGTTGGTATGGGCGTGAGGGTCGTTTGAAGTGCCAGCGATCCCCCTGCAACCGGGACGATCGTAGGGACAAAGGTTGGGGTTGGCTGGGCTGTCGGTTGCGCGGAGACGGGTCTCGGCTGAGCCCCGATCGCTTTTCTCCATGTATCTTCGAGCCCCTCGATGTTAAAGCTGTATGTTTGCATGAGAGCCTCATCAATTGTGAGTCCATCCCTCAACGCGCCCAGCAGAACGGTCATTTTTCCCTGACCGTATGTTTCGATGAGAAATTTTGTAATGCTGTACGATTGGCTGTAGGAAAGATACGCCTTGTCAGGAACTTCCGAGAAACCACCACTGATCGATCGAACGGTGAGGAGCGTGTCATTACGGATGGCATCCTCAAGTTGTTCTTGTGAAGAACTGTCAAGGCCGCCTTCACTATAGACCGCAAGACCTTCATTCAGCCACGTGGGCACATCACCAAGACACGAAAAAGTGAGGTGACCGACAAGTACATGCGTGAGCTCGTGCACGATGGCATCACGTCCCCAGTCGATCTCAGATTCTGAGATACCGAGAATGACAATGTCCTGGTCGGGGAAAGCCTGTCCGCCTGTCCAGGATGGTTCATAGAGGATGGCCTCCCGCAAGTCGTCGGTGTTCGCATAGATATAAATATCAATGGGGGTCTCAGTTTTGAGACCGGACTGTGTTTCATTAAATTGCAGGCCGTTGTAGGCAGCCTTGGCGAGGTCAGCAATAAATGCCTGATCTCCTGCATAATAATGAAGGCGCAGGAAGTCTCCGTTATTAACGGTCTTCCAATTGTGGTCATCATCGAGCCACGTGACGGTTTTGGTATCGGTCACCGTTTCGTTGCCATTTGCGTCAGTCACATGCCAGCGCCACCAGAGTTGTGCCCCCGGAGGGAGTGACCCGCTTTGGCGCATCTCCCACGTCCATTCGGCATTGACGGTCTTGCCTGCTGTAAATTGCGGGAAAGCCTTGGCAACGACTTCGCCGCAGGTTTGTTGTTCATTGCCATATTCCAATACAACGGACGAGATGTCGGCCTGGCTCGTCAGGGCGAGCCGAAACGTGACGGTTTCAGGGAAGCTCAGGACTGCTTCGTTTCGGGTGACTTCTGCCAGGGGGGCGGCCCGAACAGGAAAAACGGCCAGCAGGCTAAGGCTTAAAAAGAACGCTCTAATCAAATTCCGCATACGTGCTCCATGGTGAGTTTTGTCGCCGCCAGTGCACAACATAATGGATTCTGCGAGGGATACTACAGATACAAATCAAAGTTTCAGTCTGGTGTTTGTGCGGCAATTCGTAGTTTATCATGTAAATGAAGTCGCCTTCCAAACCCCTATCAAATAAATGGGTGTGTTTGACGCTTATATCGCTTTGCATGTATAATCTTTTTTAAGTCTCCCGCTCGGGGGATTTGTTGAGGTATAAATGGCCCTGCGTGGCAATCTACGTGATTTTACAATAACACAACTGCTCAACCTGATTAACCTGGCTCGAAAGACCGGCACCCTTGTGGTGGATGGTCCAGGCGAACAGGCATATGTTTCATTCCGTGATGGGAAGCTGGCCTATGCGCGTGTGGGGCAGGATGATGGCAGTCTTGCCGCCGTTTTGCATAAGGCGAATAAGCTGACGGCAAACCAATACCGCGCCATCGTCCAGCGCGCAGGCAGGATCAACGATAAGGAACTGGGCTTGCTGCTGATTAATGCTGGTTATCTTTCGCAGGAGGAAATTCTCGCCAATTTGCAGGGCTATTTTACAGAATTAATTCGGCGCCTGTTTACGTGGGTGGAAGGTTTTTTTCGCTTTGAAGGAGAAATGCTCCCGCCAGATGACCGCATCAATGTGCGGCTTGACCTTGAGAACATTATTATTGAAGGCTCACGTCAATTACGTGAATGGGAACAATTGCAGGATGAAATTCCCAGCCTTGATATGGCTTTGAAGTTTACAGATCGTCCGTTAAAGAATGTCAACCTAAGCGTGGAAGAATGGCGTGTCGTCTCATTTATCAATCCCAAGAACACAATGCGGCAGATTGCTCAAACGAACAAGATGAACGATCACGAAGTACGCCGTATTGTGTATGCATTGCTTCAGGCAGGTCTGGTGGAAATTGTTCGACCTGAAGGCATGGTTATCGCGCAAAGCCCGAAAACATTCCCCACCCAGAATAAAGACGAACAGAAGTCATTGGTCAATAGGTTGATCAGCCGTATCCGATCATTGTAATTATTCACGCGAAGGATAAGTTATTATGCAAACTGTCAAGATGGTGGTCACAGGCCCCTTTAGTGCCGGTAAGACGGAATTTATTCAGTCTGTCAGCGAGATCGATGTGGTCTCAACGGAGCGCAAGATTTCCAACCCGGCAGAGCGTTCCGTTAAAGAAGCCACGACAGTTGCAATGGACTTTGGCCGCATTACTGTTGATGAAGACCTTGTCCTATATTTGTTCGGTACGCCAGGACAGAAACGTTTTGACTTTATGTGGGAAATCCTCTCTGAGGGAATGCTGGGCTTTATTGTGATGGTGGATAGCACCCGCCCGGAGACATTCCGTGAAGCGCGCTCCATTCTGGAAACCTTCCGGGCGTATGCCCCTACGCCTTATGTGGTTGCCGCCAATAAGCAGGACAGGGAGGATGCCTGGGATCTCGAGGATATGCGTCATGCGCTCAGACTTGAGAGCAGGGTCAAATTCCTGCCGTGTGTGGCTACTGATAAAAACAGTGTGAAATCTGTCCTTCTCGAATTGCTGTATAGTATTCTGGCCGAAATGGAGTCGGGAAAATAAGGGGACCCGTTATAGAACGACGTGTCATCAATTACTACTGATCAGGGAATTGTTCATTACGAAGTCTATGGGCGTGGGAAACCCGTCATTCTTTTGCATGGCTGGCTCGGTTCATGGGGCCTTTGGCAGGAGACGATGGCTTATCTGGGTCGCTATTATCGTACCTACGCGTTGGATTTCTGGGGGTTTGGTGAATCAGGGAAAAAGCGGGAAACCTATGCCGTTCAGGATTTTGTCAGCCTGGTAGACCAGTTTATGGAACAATTGGGTATCATGAAGGCCCCGCTCGTGGGTCACAGCATGGGTGGTACAGTCAGTCTTTCAGTGGCGATCCGTTTTCCTGAACGAGTCAGCAAGGTTGTTGTTGTGGGTGCTCCGATTGTTGGCTCTTCACTTGCGGTGCCTTTGAAACTGGCGGGATATCGGCCCATTGCATTCATGCTCTTCAATATGATGGGAGGTTTTCGTCTTGCCTTGAAAGCGGCCTCGCCCATTATTTGTCGCGATGAGCGTTTTGCCGAAATGATGGATCGTGACCTTTCGCGTACTACACTCGAATCCTTCCTGCGGTCAATTGCTTCACTCCGAAGGACCGATCTGCGCCCCATGCTCGACCAGATCAAAATTCCCGCCATGGGGATGTATGGGGACCGCGATGTGATCGTCCACCCAAGGCAATGGCAGCCCATGCAAAAGGGGATGCCTCATGCTCACATTGAGCGGTTTCCGCTGGCAGGACATTTCCCCATGCTGGAGGAGCCCCGCCAATTTTCTGAGCGGCTCAAGAGTTTTCTTGACCGTGAAGAAGCGGGTCAGCCTTCACAGTTGCCTGCATCCATGTCTGCGACTCCCTCGGTGACTCTTGCCCCATGATATCCACTGAGTCAACCGGCACCTTTTACTATCCAAACCGAATGGGGAGGATGATACTGTTATCCATGGAGGAAGTGATGGGACATAATGGCGTCAATGCCATCTTGAATCTGGGAGCCCTTCCTTCCTTGATAGATAATTATCCCCCGGATAATAATGAGCGTAACTTCCCGTTTTCGAGAGTACGGAACTTAAGTGAAATGTTGGAGCATGCCTACGGTCCACACGGTGGACGCGGGCTTGCGCTTCGAATTGGACGAGCCTGTTTTAACTATGGCGTAAGGCAGTATGGGACACAACTGGGGTTAACTGAGATGGATTTCCGCCTTTTGCCGCTCCCTGCAAAATTATCCGCTGGCGCAACTGCCTTTGCTGCACTTTTTAACAACTTTACGGATCAACGCGTGCGCGTTGAACATGATAATGGGAAGATCCTCTGGCACATCGAGCGTTGTCCACTGTGCTGGGAGCGTAAATCGCCAGACCCAGTTTGTCATCTGGCTGTAGGGTTATTGCAGGAAGCATTGTACTGGTTGAGTGGAGGCAAGGTTTTTAATGTGGAGGAGAAAACCTGCATGGCCGCCGGGGATGAAACTTGTACAATCGTTATTGATCAGTCTCCCATTTTTTAACGCTATTTAATCGCCGTGCACTTCTGTCAGCAACAGGGGTTGGAACTTCACACCCCCTTTTTTGTAGTTTTGTGGAATAATTACTAATCAATATGCTCAAAGTAATTCTCAACGCACCTCATCCAATATCGCCATTCAATGAACCTGCCCGGGATTTACGCATACAAAATAATCCTCTCTGGTTGCATCAACGGAATGTCCTGGCACCTTACACAACGCACGAACTGGAGCTGAAACCGGGCCAGCGTTTCCCTTTGGAACGGGGTGAAACAATCGTCTATCGTGATAATTTATTCTTTGATGAAGAATATTTTCACACTTTTATTACAACTGCGCGAAAAAATGGACGTCCCTGCCGTGCTGCATTTTCCGCAGAAGACCCCTCTTTCAGGGAACATGCGCTGCCTCTCTCAACATCCTATACCCCGGCTGGGGAGTTGTATCTGGCCGATTTGTGGTATTACCCGCAGGGCCCTGTAGCCGACGTTGAGCCGCTGGTCATAGATCTGCAGTCACGCGAGATTGGCTATTACCACGTACCGACCTATATGGCTGATCAGAGCGGCGACCTGGTGTTTCAGGTTCCCCTGCGGACGCTGCTTGCCATTGATTCCTGGGTCCACATTTTTGTTGCCGATGTGGTATTTGGCTTGTTCTCACGCGGTGCACGTTTTGAAAAGCGCCTCAATGATGAACTGGCCTTTAAACTTCGTATTTTAGGGAAGGCTCTTTATGAAGGGCGGCAGATACTTGAGTGTTCAGAATTGGTCAAAATTGGCAGGAATTGCGTCATCGATCCTCATGCTATTATCCACGGCCCTACAACCATCGGCGATAACGTAACCATTAATGCCGGGGCTGTGATCGAAAATTGTATTATTGGCAACAATGTAAATATTTCTCAGGATGTTCAATTGATGCTTTGCGTAGTGGGAGATGGGGCATTCCTTCCGTTTCGCGCTGCCTTGTTTATGACCACCGTAATGGAAAACAGCATGATTGCGCAAAATACGTGCCTGCAAATGTGTGTGGTGGGACGGAATACCTTCATCGGGGCAGGTTCCACTTTTACAGACTACAACCTGATTCCCGCACCGATTCGAGCATTGGACGGAAATGCCAAATTAAGTTTTTCCAACCGCCCGGTGATGGGAAGTGCCGTTGGACACAACTGCCGCCTGGGTTCCGGAATGATTGTTTATCCTGCCCGCACCATCGAGTCGGATGTCGTCCTCGCTGCGTCGAAAGACCGCCGTGTCATTGACAGGGATGTCCGTTATGAAGACAGCGATCATCACAAGCTCAAGTCTGCGAGCCTGCACAGGCGGTTGTATCCGCGCCCTGGCGAAAGCCAATTGGAATCATGGTAGCCAGTGGATACTTTTGCATTTATCATTCATCCCATAGATCCAAAACGGGATGTCAGCCGCAAGTACCCCTTGCTGGGACGTATGCTGAGTGAGAAGCAGATTGATTTCTTCTCCTCGTTCTTTCCGCCTGTGTACATTTCTGAAATCGTGGGTATCACATCAGCAGCAACTGGTAAAGAAATAAAAGGCTGGTTCATTGCCTGCCCCTATACCCCGCGAAGGATGATGGAATTGCCTGAGCGTACTGTGTATGGAAAGATCATTCAAACTGGCCGTCTTGCCGAAAAGCTCGGCGCAGATATTCTGGGCCTGGGTGCATTCACATCTGTTGTTGGGGATGCGGGAGTGACAATTGCAAATGCCCTGAAGATACCCGTCACAACGGGGGATTCGTATACTGTCTCTGTGGCAGTAGATGCCATAAGAGCCGCGGCGCAGGTCATGGAAATTCCGCTGCATACCGCAACGGCTGCGGTGGTTGGGGCGACCGGTACAATAGGGCAGGTCTGTGCCGAGATATTGGCCGACGATGTCGAGCGGTTATACTTGATCGGTCGCAGGCAGGATGCGCTCGAGGAACTGCGCGACAGGCTGCTGGTCCATGCAAGAGCCGAGTTGATCGTCAGCACAAAGATGGATATGTTAGCGAATGCGCAATTAATTTTAACGGTTACAAGTGCAATTCACGATGTTGTTAACCCGGAAAATCTACAACCGGGTAGTGTGATATGCGATGTGGCTCGTCCTCGTGATGTTTCTGCAATGGTGGCGACGGCAAGAGATGATATATTAGTGATTGACGGCGGAATGGTGGATGTGCCAGGCCCCGTTGATTTCCACTTTAATTTTGGTTTCCCGCCCGGCAAAGCCTACGCCTGCATGGCTGAGACGATTGCGTTAGCCCTTGAAGGTCGTTTCGAGGATTATACTCTGGGCAAGCATCTGACACGCCGACGCGTGGAAGAGATCGATGCAATTGCAAAGAAACACGGTTTCCGCTTGAGCGGGTTTCGTTCGTTCGAGCGTGAGGTGACACTACAGCAAATTGAAACAGTGCGCCGCAATGCGATACGCTCACGCAAAATGCGTGTGGCGCAGATGTAATTTTGGAGGCCGCTTATGGGAAAAGCACGCCTGTTGGTAGTTGAAGATGATATCGACATCGGCAACATGCTGAAGATCTATTTCAGCGGTATGGAGTTCGATGTGGATGTCGCCGTGCGTGGTGTAGATGCGCTGGAAAAAACCAAACAAGTCCTGCCTCATCTAATCGTGCTCGATATTATGCTGCCCGATATTGATGGGTATGAGGTTTGCCGCAATTTGCGCACCAGCATGAGAACCAGTCATATCCCTGTCATCTTCCTCACACAGAAGGATGAGCGCAGCGATAAACTGCAGGGTCTGGAATTGGGCGCAGATGATTACATCACCAAACCCTTTGATATTGAGGAACTAAAACTGCGTGTCCAGGGGGCAATCAGGCGTTCAGAACGTGAGAGCCTAACCGACCCGCGCTCCGGACTTCCCGCAGGACGGCTTATTGAGGAACAACTGCGGCGCATCATTCGGGAAAGGAATTGGGCCCTGCTTGATGCGCGTATTAACCATTTTGACTCTTTTAAAGATGTCTATGGTTTTGTAGCCGGCGATGATGTCCTGCGTTTTACCGCGATGATGATCGGTGAAGTGGTTGATGAAATGGGAACCACATCTGATTTTATTGGCCATGCGGGTGGGGATAACTTTATTGTCATTACCACTGAAGCAAAAGCTGATGCGATCAAATCCCGTCTTAAAGAAAGATTTGACAAGGAGGTGGAAACTCACTACAACTTCATTGACCGCCAGCAGGGTTTTGTGAACGCTCCCGCCGCCGATGGGACAACTGCCGAGATCCCATTTATGTCTATGTCTGTGGGTGTCGTATCCCCCAGCATGCATTCATTTGCCGATATTCGCGAAATCACTGAACTGGCGGCTGAGGCCCGCCGTCAGGATGCCGCGACTGGCGGATAAGGTGTCATCCGATAATGTCAGCAGGGCTGGAAGTTGGCCTGGGGTTGGTTGTACTTTCACTGGTGCTGATCGTCCCGGTACTGGTTGTGATTGCATTCCGTCGTGTACCGGTTAATATAACTCATCCTACTGAAGTCGCATTCCCTTTTATTGCCCCTCATTCTTCACATACTACTGAAGCCATACTGATCATCCAGGCGGGGGGACGGGTCGAATACATCAACGACCTGGCACGGGAATGGTTTGGCCTGCGTTCCGATGAACCGGCTGATCTCGAACGTTTGGTCCGCCGCGCGCGCCCCGCAGAAGAGTTGCTACACTTATTTGCCCTGCAGGGCCAGAAAAGACTCTCGATTGGAGGACGACTGGTTGAGGTCACTTCCTATCAGGTTCCTGGCCCATATCCCTTAATGCTCCTGATTATGAGAAGTGTGGAGCTTTCGACAAACCTGAACGACGCCAGCGTCAGTTCATCCATTCTTCAAATCGTTTCTGACTTCGGCAAAAATGTATCTGCCAGCCTGAACCTGGAAGACACATTGTATGCCATACTGCTGAATGTATCTCAACTGGTACCTGCTGATGTGGTGGAGGTAAAGATTCTGGATGAGTCCGGACAAAACCTCATCCCTTATACGTTGGACTCCTCCGGTACAGCGGGTGTGACAACGGCTGCACATTCTCAGTTTGGCGGGCTGACAGATATATTGAAGGCTCATCGCAAGCCTCTCATCATTCCAGATACACGTGTTTCAGATCCGTCTCTGCCTCAATTAAGATCCAGTTCACCTGTGCAATCCTATTTAGGTTTACCTCTGATCGTTGATGATCAACTCCTTGGAACGTTGGAAATAGGACATCTTTCTCCCGGGGTTCTCGGTCAGCATGACCACGATCTACTCCAGTTGGTATTGGCCCAGGCATCATACGGTGTACGGAATGCAACACTGTACGCAAATGAACAGAACCGCTCAGCCGAACTTGGCGGACTTGCAAATCTGGCTCAAGCATTTGGCCCTGTGCAGGATTATACAAACCTGATCCGTCGTCTGATCGAAACTCTCTCGGGGCTTTTTTCAGTGGATGTACTTGGCTTCCTGCTGTATGACGAAGGCAAACGGACACTGGAGGGACAGATTCCCTTCCATGGGCTTCCGGAGCATATCGTTGAAATCTATCGCACCACCATCCAGGCGAATAGCCCTGCAGAAAAGCTCTTGCTTGACCGAACACCCCTCATCACCGACAACGCGGCAGACGATCAGGCCTGGCGTGATCTCGGCTTGCAGAATTTTGCGCAAGCCGCAAGCCTGCGCGAATCTGTGCTTATGCCCATGATGTCAAGTGAACGATTGGTGGGCTACCTCCAGCTCTCGAACCATAGTGACGTTACTGCATTTTCAGAGACAGAGCTGCGATTGATTAAGACGGTTGCAGACCAGGCTACCGGCATTATTGAAAATTCCTTCATTGTTGAAAAATCACGTCAACGTGCTTCACGGTCCGATGCATTACGCCGCATCGCGAGCCTGGCTGCATCCAATGCCACGCTTGACGAAATTCTTTGCTATGTAACCCAGGAGCTTGCCAGCCTGTTCCAAAGTGATCTTGGAGCCGTATTTCTTCTGGATGAACAGGTCGGCGAACTACGGTTACACCGCGCGTCTGTCTTTGGTGTCTCGGCTGATTCCGTCGACCTTCTCGCCCGCCTGCACGTGGACGAACCGCAATATCGCTACACGGTTTCTGGCAGCCAAAAGCCCTACCTCTCAGGACGCTTGAGTTCTGACAGGCGAATCCTGCCAGTGTATCGCCCACTGGTCAGCGTTTTACAGGTCGAATCTGCAATTGTAGTACCCCTGCTTGTCGATGACAAAAGTCTGGGCGAGTTAATGCTTGGGAGCCGCAAAACCGAATTCTTCAACACGTATGATCTCCAGGTTGTTACTACTGCTGCCGGGCAATTAGCCCTGGCCATCGAAGATGCCACGCGAGCCACATATACGGATGAAAGCCTGCGTCGCCGCGTCGAACAACTCACATCGATTGCCCGCGTCAGTCGGGAACTTAACTCAATGGTGGACTTGAAATCACTGCTGGAAGTGGTGCGCGACGAAAGCCTGCGGACAACTCGCGCAGAGTGCGGAGCCATCCTGCTCTTTGATGTCAACGATCCATCCTTCCCGCCGCCCATTATCCTTTCACTAGGTTGTGCACTACCTGAAACCTTTTCCCCGCTTGATCAAAAAGCGATTGCAAGTGGAGACCCCCAGCTGGTTAGCGATTATTCAGCAGACGGGAATACGCCCCATCATGAAGGGGTCCGTTCTGCTCTTAGTGTTCCGATCATTTCCCAGGGCAAAACAGCCGGTCTGATCCATTTGCATTCCGCGCGTGCGGGGTTCTTTGACCAGGCATCGCTTGAAGTGACGCAGACTCTTGCCTCGCATGCGGCTGTGGCGCTTGGGAATGTTCAACGTTATCAGGAACAACGCCAGCGTTCCGAGCTTCTTCGCCGCCGTGCTGAGACACTCACGAAGCTCACTGAAGTCACATCTGTACTCAACTTTGAACAACCGCTTGACCAGTTGCTGCGCACCATTGCCAACAGCATCCGTGAAGCCACATCTTTCCAGGCCGTTCTTGTCAGTATCTATGAACCGCAGACCGGACTGTTGCGACGAATTACGGGCGTTGGTTTTCCTACTGAAACACTGGCTGAATTGATGGCACGCAAGCAGCCGCTGTCCAGCATTCAACAACTGCTCAAACCACAATTCAGGATCAGTCGCTCTTACTTTATTCCAGTAGACGATGCACCCATCATCCCGGCCGATGTGCACATGGTAACCCTGGAGCTGGATGGGAACGCTGCCAGTTCAGCAACTGCATGGGATCCGGATGATATTCTTATCGTTCCCCTGGAGAATAATCATGGCGCTCCGCTGGGTTTGCTCAGCGTGGATGCACCGCGTGATGGCTTGCGTCCCGACCGTGCCACGATTGAAGCGCTTGAGATTTTTGCGGCACAGGCATCGCTGGCCATTGCCAACCATTCCCGCTTTGTTGAACTGCAGACGCGTGTTGATTCTCTTTCTTCAGGCCTGGAAAGGCAGCAGCGCCTTATCAGCCTGACTCAGAAAGACCTGCCTATTCTTCTTCGCAAGGACCTGGATCAAACGATTGCCATACAAAATCTTGATCAGCGTACGCAGCGCGTTCGAGCTGGTCTTGCCATTACTGAATCTGTCAGCCGCCAGTTGGACTCGTCCTCGGCATTGCAGGCGCTGGGTCGTGAAACTCTCACCCAGTTGAGCATGTCGGTTGCCATGGTTGCCGAGATGACCGGTGAGGGTCCGCGGTTGGTGCATGTGCTGGGCAGTGTGCCAAGAGCTACCAGCCCTGAAGCGCTGTTTGGACAACGGAATCCGCTTCGGGCTTCGTTGCAGAGTGGCGAAGCCATCCTGATAGCGAACCTGGATGAGAACCTGGAATGGCGTGAGACGCCACTCCTGAGTGCCCTGCGAGCCAAATCGCTGATCTGTCTGCCAATCAAAATCGATAAAAAAACAGTCGCTGCCATGCTGGCTGTCAGCCCGGAGCCATTGCCGGCATTTACAGCTGAGGATTTGCAGGTCTATCATCAGATCGCGCGCCAGACCTCGGTCATCCTGCAAAATATTTCCCTGCTTAATGAGACGCGGCGTCGGCTGCAGGAAGTGAATCTCCTGCTCGATTTCAGCCGCCAGCTGCGCGGCTTGAATTCAAATCAGATTGTACATGCATTGCTCGAAAGCGCGCGGCGGGCGTTGCCCTCGGCCCATGCGGGTGTGGTGCTCCTATGGGATGAGCATGGCAGTCAGTTGTATCCACTTGCTGTTTCCGGGTATGCCGACAATGAAACAATGAAGCGGATTGAATATCATGGCGAATCATTGCCCGGACAGGTTTTCGAGTTGAAGAGACCTCTGCGCGTGGATGAAGTTCAATTCACACGCGATTACACATTCTCGACAGAAGGGCTGCTGCTTTATCGCCAGGCAACAGGTGGGCGTCTGCCAGTTTCCAGTTTGTTGATCCCAATTCAAAGCGGCGATCAAGCAGTGGGTGTCCTGGTTCTGGATAACTTCAATACGCCCGCGGCATTCACTGCAGAAGATGAAACACTGCTTCTTTCGCTTTCCCAACAGGTTGGGCTCTCATTGCAAAATGTCCGCTTGGTGCAGGCTACGCAGGAACGGGCTGCCCAGCTGGAGGCACTGACAGAAGCGGCGACAACACTCACCGCAAATCTGCAAAGCGGTGAGTTGGTGGCATCTTTGCTCGACCAATTTGAACCGGTCATTGCATACGATACAGCAACACTGTGGCTGCGTGAAAAGGACCGTCTCACGGTGGCCGCGGCACGAGGCTTCCCTGATACTGAACGACGCCTCGGTCTGACCATTGCCCGGGAAGATAGCGTGCTTTTTAAGGAAATGATCCGTACGGGACAGGGCATTCTCGTTGGCGATGTGCGGCATGACCCGCGTTTCCCACTTGTGGAAGCGCCGCGCCTTTCGTGGCTGGGTCTGCCACTTATTTCCAAGAATGAGGTCATTGGTGTACTGGCTCTTGAGAAGTGGCAGTCGCACTTCTATAACCGTGAGCATTTGCAGGTGGGTACGACCTTCACAAGCCAGGCGGCCGTTGCCCTGGAGAACGCACGCTTGTTTGAGGAAAGCATCGGCCGTGCCACGGAATTGGATGAGCGCTCACAACGTCTGGCACTCCTCAATCGCTTTTCATCCGCGCTGAGTGGCCTGCTTGATGAGGGGAAGATTTTGCAACTGACTGCGCAGGAGTTGATGGATGCGTTAGATGCGCCAAAAGTTTCTGTGGTGATGCTTGAGCGGGGCAACTGGATCTGGAAAAATACCCTGCCCAGAACCAATGTCAAGCTTCCGCAAAAACTGCCAGATGCGCCGATCTTCCATCGTTTAAAGGAATCGTTGGGTGTTTTTACAACCGACGCCGTTAATGTAGAACCCGATCTTGCCCCGCTGGAAAGTTTCCTGGGCGAGGGAACGAAATCCCTCCTGATCCTGCCTCTGGTCAGTGGAGCGAATCTGCGGGCGTTGATTTTTATCCATCAAACCGAATCTGTTCGTTTCCGTCTTACCGCGATCGAGCTGGCACGCACCCTTACCAATCAGGCATCCATTGCCCTCGAGAACGCGCGCCTGTATCAATCCACGCTTGCCACTGCCGAGCGGTTTTCCATTCTGAATCAGGCAAGTTATCAGGTGGGCGCGAATCTTGACCCTGAACAGATCTATATTGCGGTCCATAAAGCGGCCCAGCGCCTGATGCCAGTGGAATCGTTTGTCATCAGCCTTTTGGATGGAGAGAGCAATGAGATCGAGGGAGTTTATCTTGTAGATGATGAAAAGCGCGCGCCCATCATCCGAATCCCACGAGACCAGGGACTGAGTGGACGTGTTATTACCACTGGCGAACCGCTGCTGCTGCACGGAGCCGAGACTGTGGATGATATGGGTGGTGTGACATATGGCAAGCCTGATACGCCCCTGTCCATTCTGGCTGTGCCAATGACATTAAGCGGCAGGACGGTAGGTATGCTCTCTGCGCAGACGTACCAGCCGAATGTCTATTCTGAGGATGACCTGCAAATTCTTAGCACGCTTGCAAACCAGGCAGCAGTTGCCATTCAAAATGGACGACTCTTTAATGAGACGGAACGTCTGGCGCGCGAACTTGAAATGCGTGTCATTGAACGTACCGCACAATTGCAACGCGAACAGCAGAATACCGAAACTCTCCTGCATATTCTTACAGAAGTTTCGTCCAGCCTCGACCTGGATCGGGCTTTGAATCGAACGCTGGCATTGCTCAACGATGCGATTGGCGCTGAACAGGGCACGATCATGTTGCTGAATGTAGAGGATAACCGCCTGCATTACCGGGCTGGCTTTGGGTATCTGACAGATCAGGTGACTGCTCAAGGGCGCGGATTCAATCTCAAGGTCGGGGAAGGTTTGGCAGGCTGGGTGGTTGCTCAACGCGAACCTGCACTGATCGACGACCTTCTTGCTGATCCACGCTGGGTGAAAACAGCCTCCTCCTCCCGCGACCATCGTAGTGCCATTGTCATGCCCTTGCTGGTTGCCGAGGATGTGATTGGCGCTCTAATGGTTTTCCATCGCAGGCCAAATTATTTCAGCGCTGAGTTGTTGAATCTGGTCAAAGCCATTGCAGGGCAGGTGGCGGTCGCCATCAATAATGCACACTTATATGAGCTTATTCGTGATCAGGCTGAACGCCTGGGCAGTATGCTCCGCCGCGAGCAGGAGGATGCCAGCCGTTCTCAAGCCATCCTGGAAGCGGTGGCCGACGGCGTATTGGTCACCGGCGCTAATAATCGAATCTCTTTTATCAATCAGTCGGCTGAGCAGATCCTCAGCCTTGACTCCGGACGAGTGCTTGGCCAGTCGCTGGATGTATTTGGTGGCTTATTCGGAAAATCGGCTGCAACGTGGATGCAGACCATCCGTGATTGGTCGGAATATCCTGGTACCTACCAGCGGGGTGATACCTATGCGGAACAAATCGATCTTGAGAATGGTCGTATCATACTGGTCCATCTTGCACCTGTCATCTTCCAAAACGATTTTCTGGGTACGGTCTCGATTTTCCGTGACATTACGCATGAAGTGGAAGTGGACAGACTTAAATCTGAGTTCGTGGCAACGGTCAGCCATGAGCTTCGCACACCCATGACATCCATTCGCGGCTATGTGGACGTTCTACTCATGGGCGCGGCGGGCGCGCTCAATGAGAACCAGGCGCATTTTTTGAACATCGTCAAAAACAACACCGAAAGGCTCAATATTCTTGTCAATGATCTGCTGGATGTCTCACGCATCGAATCTGGGCGCGTCACTCTTTCCCCGCAGGCACTGGACCTGCGTGAGGTGGCGGAGGATGTGATCGGAGATGTGCTGCGGCGTTCACAGGAAGAGAACAACCCCATGGCTTTGTCGTTGGATGCACCGAAGAAACTTCCGCGCGTCTACGGGGACGTGGAACGTGTCCGTCAGGTTTTGGCAAATCTTGTGGATAATGCCTATCATTACACTCCCGAAAACGGGACAATTATGGTGCGCGTCCGTGCTTTAAATGGCGGGCGCGAGGTACAAGTGGATGTGAGGGATAACGGCATCGGCATTTCGCTTGAAGATCAGGATCGTGTATTTGAACGCTTCTATCGCGGTGAACATCCACTGGTTTTGGCAACTCCGGGAACCGGCTTGGGGCTATCCATCGTTAAACAGATTGTGGATATGCATAAGGGCCGCATCTGGATGCAAAGTACAGGCGTCCCTGGAGAAGGAAGTACTTTCTCCTTTACGTTGCCCGTATACGAAACTCAATGAGGAATGAATGGCAAAGATCTTAATTGCGGAAGATGAACGGGATATTCGAGATTTGGTGGCTTTCACCCTGCGCTTTGCAGGCTATGAAGTGTTTGCTGCGGCCAATGGAGAGGAGGCGGTTGCACTGGCTCCACAGGTGAACCCCGACCTCATTCTTATGGATGTGCGTATGCCGCGCATGACGGGCTATGAAGCGTGCCGGATCCTGAAACTCAACCCTGATCTTAAGGACATCCCTGTCGTTTTTCTGTCTGCCAAGGGTCAGGAAAACGAAATACAGCAGGGGCTCGACGCCGGCGCAGAGCAATACCTTCTCAAACCCTTTGCCCCCGATCAGCTGACATCACACGTAAAAGCCATTCTGGCGAAATTTGGGAAATAATTTTTGAGCGCAATCCTTCTCGATAGTTCCATTATGCATTATGAGGTGTTGGGACGCGGTCGTCCTGTCATCTTTCTGCATGGCTGGGTCGGCTCATGGCGGTATTGGATTGCCTCCATGCAGATCACCTCAACCTCCTATCGAGCCTACGCTCTGGACCTGTGGGGATTTGGGGATACTGCCCATAACATATTGAGTTATTCACTTGAACAACAGGCCTCGCTGATCGACCGATTCCTCATGGAAATGGGTATCGGCAAGATCGCGCTGGTCGGCCATGGATTGGGCGCGCTGGTCGGTATGACCTTTGCAAGCCGCTTCCCTCAAAGCGTGGATCGTGTCATGGCGGTCAGCTGCCCGTTGGAATACGAAGCTGTCCATACCCGTCTTCGGAATGCTTCTGTGCCGTCCGAACTGACCGAATGGCTTGCCAGCCGTACGACAGAGGCAAATACCGCTCTGGCGGATTCTGCCAAAGCCGACCCCCAGGCAATCACTGCTTCGATGGCTGGGCTCCAGGCGAATAACCTCCACAGTAAGTTCCGTGCTCTGAATATTCCGTGTCTTCTCGTTTATGGAGAAAAGGATCCAGCAATTACCATTCCAAACGAAGAAACATCGCTTTCCACCATGACACACCAGGTTTCCCTGGAAGGCTCCGGTCACTTCCCAATGATCGATGAGACTGTTCGATTTAACCGCCTGCTGACTGACTTCCTGGCGCTTGATTCAGGTGCGAGCCCGCGTGATTTGCAGATGAAGGAAGACTGGCGCCGCCGCGTACGTTAATCCACCCTGAGCAGAGAGTTGAGACGCGTAAGACTGAAACCCTCGAATTAAGCCGGCGAATGCAAATTTTTGAATTGACAGTCTGAAAAAGTAGAGTATATTTATGACCAACAATTGAACGGGGTGCCTGTGCATCAACAGGTTGAGAGGAGCGTCAAACGCTCGACCCGCAACACCTGATCCAGATCATGCTGGCGGAGGGAACGTAATGTTATGAATTAACCATCCTCCGCCTCGGAGGATTTTTCATTGCAACGCAATGTGCAGCGCATCATCATCTTCGCCAATGGCGAACTGCCTGACATTAACAAAGCCTGTGCCCTCATCCAGAATGATGATTACATCATCTGTGCGGACGGTGGAACACGCCATGCACTGGCTTGCGGTGTTCAACCGAACCTCATTATCGGTGATCTGGATTCTGCCGAAGAAGAAACAGTGCAGAAATTCAAAGATGATGGCGTTGGAATTGAGCCATATCCACATGACAAG
>JANMSY010000412.1:0-3086 GCA_031389865.1 Anaerolineales bacterium
AGAACGATAGCGTATAAGCCCTTGAATGGTCGTGCCAAAATCAAATAGCACGCCAGTCAAATATATTGAAATACGAAGTGAACCTCGAGACCCTCGCCCGCGTAACGCCAATCTGCGTCTCTTAAATCGATCCTGGCTTTATGGAGATTTTCCCAGGGCACACCGAAAACCGAGAGCTTGGCTGTAGTGCGGCACATAGCTAAAACTGTTCCGATCCCAATAGCGAGAGGCCGAGCGGACATCGTGATCGCTGCTCATCCATGAGCCGCCTCGGATAGCTCGCTGTTCACCCCAACCTGAAGCAGGTCCTAAAGGATTGGAGGCAGGTGAGCCCCAGTAATATGTGCTTGAATACAAGTCTGCTACCCATTCCATCACATTACCTGCCATATCATATACGCCATACGAGCTTACATTGCTTTCATAAGTGCCGACCTCCGTTGTATCCCCAATGCACGCCTCATCTTTTGGCCAATAATTTGCCTTATCACAACTTATCCCTTCTCCCCAGGGGTACGTCCGTGCATCGGTTCCTCGGGCAGCTTTCTCCCATTGTGCTTCGGTAGGCAGTTGCGCGCCCCGCCATTCGCAGTAGGTCTTCGCCATAGTCCAACCCACAGCGATGACCGGATAGTTGTCAAATTCCGGGTTATCGTAATAACTGGAACGGGTAAAAGAATGGAAATTCAACGGCACTTGACAGGTGCCTGCATCCACACAGGCTTTGTAAAGCTTGTTTGTCACTTCGTATTTATCGATATAAAAGGCATCAAGATACACTCGATGTGCTGGTTTTTCATCCATATCGTCCGGTGATTTCGCATCAGCACTTCCCATGGTAAATTCCCCAGCGGGAACAAAACTCATTACCACGCCCCGCTGATCGATCATTTCGCCAGAAAGAGAAGCAATATTTGGGGATGTGCCCAAGGCACAACGAAAACCGAGTGCCCGATGTTGAAACGATGGTTCCGATGCCCAGCGACGGGCAGAAGACAGATAGTAACTATTGATGGCCCAGGCTCCCCCGCGCATGACACGTATCTGCCCGGCTCCTGGCCCTAACGGATTGGAAGGGGGAGAATTTTGATAATAATCCGGGCTATACCTGTCCCCTACCCATTCCAACACGTTTCCAGACATATCTAACACACCATAAGGGCTGGCACCTTCCGGGAAACTGCCAACAGGTGAAGTTTCGGCATAACCGTCATTCAGAGATTTATCGGCGAAGGCATATCCGCAGTTTTTGTCACAGAGGTTTAAGCGTGTCTCGTCAAGATCATAGCCCCAAGGATAAACATATTTCTCGCTGGCAAGCTCATTCCAACTGGCAGCTTTTTCCCATTCGGCTTCCGTTGGTAACCTGCGCTCTGCCCATGAGCAATATGCATTGGCATCGTTCCATGAAACATGCACGACTGGATGATCTTCGATTCCAGAAATGTTCGAATTCTGACCATTTGGATGATTCCAGGTCAATCCTGCTATTTTCTCCCAGATAATTTCTAAATTTGTAGTTTGAAAATCATTCGAGGTTCCGGACTTTTCGGCATCCGTCACGTAGCCCGTACTTTCAACAAACCTGGCGAACATCTCATTGGTGACTTCAGTCTGGTCGATCCAGAAGTCATCGAGATATACTTTGTGAGCAGGCAGCGTATCAGACGCGCCATCAA
This sequence comes from Anaerolineales bacterium, assembly GCA_031389865.1. Taxonomy (GTDB): domain Bacteria; phylum Chloroflexota; class Anaerolineae; order Anaerolineales; family Villigracilaceae; genus Defluviilinea. Next base: position 1,680 of record JANMSY010000412.1, read on the forward strand.
TATAACCTCCCATTTCGAATTGCCCGGCAGTCACAAAGACCATGGCCATATGATCTATTGGTGAAAGCCTTGTGTTTTCGATGCCCGATTTGGAAAGGACATTAACTATACCTATGGCTTGTGGCTGGTCCGTGGGCGAGTCTGCTGAAGAGCCAGGTGCCTGTGGTGCACAACTGGCAAGCAAGACAATGAACATGAGAGGTATAAAGAAGTAAGACTCAATGCTTTTCCAGGTGGGCCCAGACTTGCCAGGATTATTATTGCTAGAAATAAACACATCTACTCCTTTCAAAAACACTACTTCTATGATTAAATCAATTTCACATTCCTTGCATAATGCGGAAACCGATATAAAAACCGATATGGATTACCGGGAGGAATATGCCTGAGTCATTGTCCTTCGGAAGCTGGTTACGGCAGAAACGCCGCGCGCTCGACCTGACGCAGAAAGCCTTTGCCGACCAGGTCGGCTGCGCGGAAATCACCATCCGCCGCATGGAAGCTGATGAATACAAGCCATCTAATGAACTGGCGCTGGTGTTATTTGAAAAACTGGGGATTCCTGAACCAGAACGAACACAATGGGTTCGCTTTGCGCGTGGGCTGGCTGAGTATCCAAACAATCCAGCTCTTTCCCGAGTACATGAACAAAAAACCAACCTCCCCATTCCTCTTACAAGCTTCATCGGACGTCAAAAAGACGTTGAACGTATTCAACACAGACTCGCCGAACATCGCCTGGTCACATTGATTGGTGTGGGCGGAATTGGGAAAACGCGTTTAGCTCAGCAGGTTGCAAATCAATTAATTGACAATTACCCAAACGGTGTGTGGCTGGTGGAATTTGCTGCGCTCAACGATCCCACGCTTGTCCCCCAGAGTGTCGCGACTGTGCTTGGTATCCAGCATAGAGGTGACGATAATGCACTTGTTGAAACGCTCATCCATTTCTTGCAAGCCAAAACAATCTTGTTGATACTCGACAATTGCGAACATCTGTTGGATGCCTGTGCAGAACTTGCTGATCGATTACTCGGGACCTGTCCAAACTTGAAGATCCTTGCTACCAGCCGCGAGGCATTAGGCATGAGCGGCGAAGCGTTGTATCAAGTCCCTTCGTTGACGATTCCTGATATTCAACAAATCTCGCTGATTGAAAAATTGAATCACTACGAATCGATCCGACTCTTCCATGAACGCGCCCAACTCGTTCAAATGGATTTTGCGCTGACGATAGCGAACGCTTCCTCCGTCGCCCAAATCTGCCACCGTCTCGACGGCATTCCTCTGGCGATTGAATTAGCCGCAGTGCGCGTCCAGGTGTTTTCTGCTGAACAGATCGCAACACAATTGAATGAGTGCTTCCATGTTCTCACAGACGGAAGCCGCACCGCATTACCAAGACAT
>JANMSY010000413.1:0-2344 GCA_031389865.1 Anaerolineales bacterium
CACATGTATAATGCCCACGGTCACAAATTGCGCTTTCCCACCTTTGAAAAAGCGCAATTTGTGACCGCCCTGGGTATAGAACCAGTTTGCGCCAATCAAACGTCCGATACCTGCAACGAACAGAAAAATGCCTGCAACAAAGTAAATGATGCGGGCAACGCCATCACCAAATATACGATTAAGCAGTTTTCCAGGACGGCTCACAATGCCCCAATCCAAAGCAGCTCCAACCATAATCAGTATCCCAATCGCAACAAAGATAAAACCTGTGACCGTGGGATTCTCCATCATTTCAACAGCTCTTTTGCTCTCAAAAACACGTTTTCAACCGTAAAGCCATACTTCTCGAAGATGACCTTTGCTGGAGCAGACGCGCCGTAATGGTCGATTCCCAATATGGACGTTGCGTATCGGTCCCAGCCCAGGGTGGATCCTGCTTCGACGGCGAGTCTCGAAGTGATATGCTTCGGCAAAACAGCCTCGCGGTATGCATCGTCCTGTCCCTCGAACAAGTCCCAGCTTGGGAAGGATACTACGCGCACGCCACGTCCCTCTTCGGCCAGTTTTTGGGCGGCACCCAGAATTAAACTCACTTCAGAGCCTGAAGCCATCAGGATGATCTCGGGTTCGCCAAAATCCTTCAACACATACGCGCCCTTGCGTAACATGCCGTCGGCGGTGCCCTCCAATGTAGGGACATTCTGCCGCGTCAACGCCAGCGCGGTCGGATGTTGGCGACTGGCGATCGCAATCATCCAGGCCTGTGCGACCTCGTTCGCATCCGCCGGTCGGATGACTGTCAAATTCGGAATTGCCCGCAGCCCTGCGAGCTGCTCGATCGGCTGATGGGTCGGACCATCCTCGCCCAGCCCGACACTGTCATGCGTGAAAACAAAAATGGACGGGATCAGCGAAATGGCTGCGATGCGTATGGCTGGCTTCATGTAATCGGAGAAGATCAGGAATGTGCCACCATAAGCAATGACACCGCCATACACATTCAAACCATTCAATGCTGCGCCCATGGCATGCTCGCGCACACCGAAACGGAGATAGCGCCCCGTTGGGTTATCCTTCTGGAAATCGCCTGCCTGCTCGAACAACGTGTTGTTGGAGGGGGTCAAATCTGCTGAGCCGCCCATGAGTTCAGGAAGTTTCAGCGCCAGCGCATTCAACACCTTGCCCGATGACGCGCGCGTTGCCATCCCTTTCGTATCTTCCGGGAAGCTGGGCAGAGCGGCCTCCCAGCCTTCAGGCAGTTGACCAGCCAGCCGCCGCGACAATTCCGCACCAGGCGCCGGGTGTATCTGCTTATAAGCATCAAACTTCATCTTCCAGTCAAACTCACGTTCACGGCCGCGCTCGATTGCTTCGTGATAGAACTCCAATACATCGCCAGGGATCAGGAAGCGTGGCTCCATCGGCCAACCAAGATTCTCTTTTGCTGCATTCAATTCTTCATCACCAAGTGGTTCCCCATGGGCTTTGGCTGTGCCCTGCTTTTTGGGTGCGCCAAATCCAATCGTCGTACGCACGGCGATCAACGAAGGACGCGGGTCCGCTTTGGCGGCGCGGATCGCAGCGTCAATGGCTTCCACATCATTGCCATCATCCACTTTTTGTACATGCCAGCCATACGCCTCGAAGCGCGCGCCGCGATCCTCGGTAAACGCCAGGTCCGTGGAACCATCGATGGAAATATGATTGTCATCGTAAAGATAAATAAGCCGACCCAACTGCAGATGCCCCGCCAGGGAGGCTGCTTCGGAGGAGACTCCCTCCATAAGATCGCCGTCTGTCACAATCCCATAGATAAATGATTGAATAATTTCATGCCCCGGTTTGTTGAATGTCGCTGCCAGATGAGTCGCGGCGATCGCCATGCCCACGCCGGTGGCAAATCCCTGTCCCAGCGGACCCGTGGTTGTCTCCACTCCGGGTGTTAATCCGTACTCAGGATGGCCCGGCGTCTTGCTGTCAAACTGACGGAAATTCCTGATTTCCTCCAGCGGGAGATCATAACCCGTCAGATGCAGCAAGGAATATAGAAGCATCGAACCGTGCCCACCCGAAAGGATGAAGCGGTCACGTCCCGGCCATTTTGGGTTACGCGGATTGTGGCGCAGATGACGCGTCCACAGGGTGTGGGCCATGGCAGCGGCTCCCATGGGAAGTCCGGGATGGCCCGAGTTGGCTTGCTGAACGGCATCCGCTGAAAGAAAGCGGAGGGTATTGATTGCACGAAACTGAAGATCGTCTGGCATAAGAACCTACCTAATTTGGATGCTCCATTTTACCATCTGCCCATCAGGGATATAATCGTGAATATCTTTTGAGCACTGGG
>JANMSY010000436.1:0-2200 GCA_031389865.1 Anaerolineales bacterium
CGGCCATCGGAAGGTTGGCCGAGTGGTTTAAGGCAGCAGTCTTGAAAACTGCCGATCTGAAAGGATCCGTGAGTTCGAATCTCACACCTTCCGCCAAATTCACATCCTGCATCTGGCAGTCAGTCTGGTTGAAGCCCGACCTACAACTCTGCGCCCCATGTTGACTGACCACTAGTTAACCGTGGCAAATTCAATAATTTTATCGGCTCGGGTCGCTGCCACTACAATCACATCCTCATCAGCCAGTTTCTGGGTGATTTCCTGGAACATATCGAACCGCTCGCCCTTTCCCTCGGCGGGGCCCTGCACCGGGAACAACACCCGTTCAGGCAGCAAGTTCAAGGAGCGCAGCTTCTCGATTTTGCCTTTCCAGGCCCAGCCGTGATCGAAAATCTGGGCGGGGTCGTCATGCGCCAAATGGAGCGGTTTGATGGCTCTCAGCGCCTTGCCGTCCCGCATGTCCACAAACGGAAAACGGGCATGATAGGTGGCGGTATTGCCGATGGTTTGAGGCTTATATTGCCTGTTCAGATGCGCTCCCTGCAAAACCTTGTGAACGGTTTTCTCCAGCAGTTGTTCCTGATAAGCTTTGGTGGCGAAGTTGCGTTCGACGTAATGGGCAAACAGGGCGTCCAGTTCATGGGCCGGATCGTCTGCCAGTATTGCGCGAGCGCCGTCAAAGCGCATCATCACTTCACGCGGGCGAGTCAGTTCGGCAAACAGGTGACGAGCCAGTTCCGCATCGGCAAAACCACGGGTTTCAGTCTGGGGAGCCAGTTAATCCTGGATGCGCGTCAGTTCCTTCTTGAAATCGGCGCGCGCGCGGCGGTAAATCCCCGCATCCAGTTCCTCGAAGAAAGCCGTAATGCGCCGAACGTGGGTCATCAGGCGGAAGTCGAAATAGCCGGTCTCCGGGCACATCCATACGATGCCCACGTTGGCAAACTCGCCGGTTTCCAGATAAGGGAGGAATCGGACGATAGCGTACTGGCAAAGAGTTTTTTTCATCACGCTACCCTCCAAAAATCGTTGCCCATGTATCGTTTAAGAGTAGCACGCGCAGAATCGCGGTCAAAGTTGGTGGGCACCCCGTGATCGACCCACCACCACTCGGGCGGAACAGTATCGCAGGCCTGCTCAAATTCGGCAAACGCCACCGCCAGACGGGCCTGGTAGGCCATACGCTCAACCATGTCATCAAAAACTGACGGTAAATCCTGGTGGAACACATGGGTCTGGCTGAACCGCAATGCGTCAAAGTCTGGATCAAATGCCTGATTATGATCAATAACGGCCAGTTTTCCGGCATCTTGATCCCATAGCAGATTGGGATTGCCTCCTTTTTCCGTCAGGCTGCGGTCGCAGTTGCGAACCCACCAGTCGAACATCAGAATGTCCTTGCGCAATTGGACATCCACAGCGGGTAGCAGGGCGAAGCTGAATTCCTGCACATGGGGCAAGGCGCGCGAACCGAACGCCAGTCCCGCCCCCAAATCCTGGGCATCCTCGATACCGCCCCATTCGATCAATTCCGGCGCAACCTCGACGATTTCAAAATCCGCTACCGGCAGGCCAAACGCCACAGCCAGCGTGCCGCACACGTATTCCGCAATCAAACTGCGCCGTCCCGCACCCCGCCCTTTGACGAAGTAGGTGCAATCATCCTCGCCTCGACAAATGAAAGGACGCGTAACCCCCTGGATCGAACGGTCTAGAATTTCGACAATCTGAATGGGCATGGGTTTCCTTGTCAGGCCGCCTAGAGGGCGGATTCGATCAGGGTGGTGGCGAGGCGTGCCTGCCGGGCGCAGGATTCGGCGAGGTCGGCCTTGAGGCTGTCGCACAGGGCCATGAGTTCATCGACTTTGGCGACGATGCGGTGTTGTTCGGGGAGAGGGGGGATTGATATCGGTATGTTTCTAAGCAAAGACAGTGACACGAACGGTTGAGCACCACCAGCAGCCTTTTCTTGCAGGCCTAGCGTGACAGTTTTGAGGAAGAGATTCAAGAAAACAGGCAAGGTGTCCTTCGGTAATTGTGACGACTTGTTTTGATGGCAGCGCGGTCGCCAATGCCGCGAAAGGAAGAGCCAATTGCGCGAAGGATTCCGGGAAGTGCCGCTCGCAGAAACGCTCCAACCTGCGACCGTGCAGCAAGCCTGGCCAGAAGACCGAACGCGCGATTGACGCTATCTCGTGCC
>JANMSY010000441.1:0-8943 GCA_031389865.1 Anaerolineales bacterium
TACCATCATCTGAGCCCTGCGCTCGGGATCCTCGATGAGTTGGTAAGAACGACCGGTAGCTTCAATAGCGGTTCTCGTTTCCGCTGGTGAGTAGGCCTGTCCCCAATATGCATGTTCCATGACAAACTTTCTGGGTTTGCCCAGCAGGACGTGGTAAACATATAGAGCAGCTCCCAGCGCACCACCAGAATCGCCAGCCGCGGGCTGGATGTAGAGATCCTCGATAGGCGTTTCCCGTAGAATTCGCCCGTTGGCAACCGAGTTTAGAGCTACGCCGCCGGCCATGCACAACTTCTTTAGCCCAGTACGCCGGTAAGCGTAATTGGCCATCTTTATCATAGTCTCTTCAGTCACGCACTGGATACTGGCGGCGATGTTCGCGTAGTGCTGATTTAGATTCGCCGTCCTTTCATCCCATTGCGGATGATCTTTCTTTGGATGAGTGGTAGGGGTGTAGAACTCCGACTCGTGAACCCGTGGATCGCCAAACACTTTGGTAAAATTCCCATTGAAGGTTTTGGAAGTGGAATGGTGGAAGGAAAAGTATTCCATGTTCAAGCGGAAACTACCATCGTCTCCGACTTCGAAGAGCTTATAGACATCGTCCACCCGTGTAGGCTGTCCGTATGGGGCCATACCCATCACTTTGTATTCGCCCTCATTTACCTGGAAACCCAGAAATGCAGTGAAAGCCGAATACAGGAGTCCAAGTGAGTGGGGGAACTTCACTTCTCCAAATAAGTTAATCTGGTTCTTACCTTTGCCATCCCAATCGGCAGTGGCTTGTCCGATGGTCGCGGTGGTCCATTCCCCAACGCCATCAACAGTAAGAATAGCGGCCTCATCGTACGGAGAACAGAAAAAGGCGCTGGCAGCGTGACTCAAATGGTGCTCTACAAAATGCAGCTTCTCATCCGGAATGTTCAGTTTAGTGAGGATTTCTCCTTTGATCCACAGCTTGTCGTTGAACCAGGTGATCATTGACTCGCGGAACACCCCCCAGGACTGGGGGAAAGTCTGCAGTGTAGTCTGCAGAATCCGCTCGAATTTCTGTAAGGGCTTCTCGTAGAAGACCACATAGTTCAGATCGGCAGTTGTAATGCCAGCCTGGCGCAGGCAAAATTCTATGGATTGACTTGGAAAGCCGTAGTCATGCTTTATTCTAGTAAAGCGCTCTTCCTCAGCGGCGGCCACCAACACACCATCTTGTAACAAAGCTGCGGCTGCGTCGTGATAGTAACAAGAGATGCCCAAGATGTACATTAGTAAAGCCTCCGTGAATCCTCGAGAGTCGGGGCATCGATGCTGCGGTCCAGCCATTTTGCACGGCCCCGCTGGCGCAATGTGAGCGGGTCTCCAAATAGCCGCACACCCAAACCAAAGGGTACAAACAAAGTAAAGTAAAAGATAGTCAGGACCAACCGGCCGATTACATCGCCCATGAATTGGCCGAACCGTTTCCAGACTTGCCATCCTTTTCGTAAAGCTTCCATGTTCCTACCTCTCCTGCTTGCGTTAATTTTTTACTTTAGCACAGCCCTATACAAGAGAGTTGCCAGTATGATCAATCTCTAGTAGGGCTTTACTAAAAGTGTTCCACCAAAATTTGCATGTCTTCGACTTGTTCAATACGATGTAGATGCGGCGAGTTTCGCCGAGTTTTGTTTGTTAATATCCTCCCCGCATTTTGATCACCACAGGAACGGTTTGGAACAAAATCTGCAGATTCAACCAAGTGATGTTGCCATGGTATTCTCTCCAGTGGACAACCAGCTTTCTTCATACTGGCGCGCTCCGCCATCACGACATAAGAGAGAATGCCGGCCAAACTTGCACATTTACTTATTTGTCTGACGCCAATGCTTGTACAGTGTCAGATTAGAGACCAAGACGGCTGTTTTCTAAAAAGGTTACAAACGTCATAGAAAAAAGAGAAATATATAACTAAATGAGCTGTGGCTAGTGTGTATCCCGAATCCTAAACATGTGGCATTCCTAGGTGCTACAGCTTTTGAGGTATGGACGGCCTTCCAAAAGGTAGCCTCTTCAGGCTTCCTTATGGTCTAATTCAAAAGCATCCAGAACTTCCAAACTGAGCCCTATTGTTTCTTTGAACCACAAAACGTGTGGTCAGGGTTCCATGGCCGGTGTATTACGCTAACCTGTTTATAGTGTTACACTCCTCGTACAGGAATTGGCAATCGACACTGGTCCCTGATTAGGAATCCTGCAGTCTGTCCAGGTGTTCCCGTTGTCCTAAAAGTAGGACAGTAGTCCTCTGTGCTACATCAGTCATTTTGGCTCCTTTCGTGATTGGCAGGGCCAAAATTAGCCTACAAGAGCGTGTGCGGGAGCAAGTGCAAATGAGCAGCGGCCTTTTCAGCCGTTGGTTGAGAGTTCGAATCCCTCCGCCCTCACACAGGATCCTCCATAGTGGAGGATTTTTGTTTGGCTGTGAGTCTCTCGCGAAGCATACCCGCAGGGTGCACAGGGGAGATGTTATTCGAATCTCTCCGCGCTCACACAGAATCCTCCATGTCCGAGGGTTTTTTATTTGCGAGTACTTCCTCTAGCACAAAGCAAGTCATACCTCAAGGGAGGACTTTTGTTTTATCAGGAATATTTTAAGCATATCGTTGCTTTTATAACTGAACAGGCGTGCTATAATCTTTGCTAACCCCACATCACTACACTAGAGGAAACAGGTCAACTCAATGTCCTTTGCCCATCTTCACGTCCACACGGAATATTCCCTGCTAGACGGCTTCTCCAATATCAAGAAGCTCGTGAAACGCGTGAAGGATTTGGAGATGCCCGCTGTCGCCATCACCGATCATGGCACGATGTTTGGCGTAATCGACTTTTATAACGCGGCCACCAAAGAGGGAATCAAGCCGATCATTGGTGTGGAAGCCTATATGGCAGCGCGTGGCATGACCGACCGCGACTCCAAGCTGGATCGTTCCTCCTTTCATCTTCTCCTGCTGGCGGAAAACGAGACGGGATATAAGAACCTGCTCAAGATTTCGTCCGCTGCGCAGTTGGATGGCTTCTATTACTACCCCCGCATCGATCGGGACTTTTTAGCGGCTCATTCCGAAGGACTCATCTGCACATCCGGATGTATGTCCGCTGAAATTCCGCGGGCCTTATTAAATGACCAGCCCGAGGAAGCCGTCAAACGGATGAACTGGTACTACGATGTTTTCGGCAAAGACCGTTTCTTCGTGGAATTGCAGCAGCACAACATTAAGGAAATAACGGATTTAAACCGCAAGCTGGTCGAGATGGGGGCGCGTTACGCGGCGAACTACATTGCCACCAACGACGTCCATTACATCAACCAGGATGACGCCCGCCTGCAGGACATTCTGCTCGCCATTCAAACCCAATCGCTTCTCTCTGAGACTGACCGCATGCGCATGACGGATGATTCATATTACCTGCGCACACCTTTGGAGATGAGCCATTTATTTGCAGAAGTGCCCGAAGCCTTAAGCAATACCCTGCTTATTGCCGAGCGCTGCAATGTTGACCTGAGCTTCAAAGGCTATCATTTGCCAGACTTCCCTGTCCCTGAAGGATATACAGCCGAAACATATCTACGTCACCTTTGTTATGAAGGGGCGAGGAAACGCTATGGGGAACGCGCCAGCAGCCAACAGGTCCAGGAAAGAATTGACTATGAGTTTGGCATCATCCACAAAATGGGATTCGATGCCTACTTCCTGATCGTGTGGGATCTGTGCCGTCACGCAAAGGAAAATGGGATCTGGTACAACGCGCGCGGCTCCGCTGCGGGTTCGATCGTGGCCTATGTGTTGGAGATCGCACTGGTTGACCCGCTTAAGCATGACCTCTTGTTCGAGCGATTCTTGAATCCCTCACGTATTAATATGCCCGATATCGACCTCGATTTCCGTGATGATCGGCGCGCGGCGATGCTTGAATACTGCACACACAAATACGGCAACGACAAGGTTGCGCAGATCATCACTTTTGGCACCATGGGGACGAAGGCCGCTCTGCGGGATGTGGCACGTGTGATGGATATTCCCCTTCCTGAAGTGGACCGCGTGGCGAAACTCGTTCCCTTCGTTTCGGGTCGCAACACCACGATGGAAGATGCGATGGCGATCCCTGAATTCAAGGAGATCTACAAGAGCCAGCCGCATTTACGTGAGCTGATCGATACCGCTGCGAAGATGGAAGGCACCGTCCGTAATGCAGGGACGCATGCCGCGGGCGTGGTGATCTCAGATAAACCGATCATGGATTATTTGCCGCTGCACCGCCCAACATCCAACTCGGATGAGACTCCCATCAAAACAGTCACTCAGTTTGCAATGGGTATTCTCGATTCGCTGGGCATGTTGAAAGTGGACTTCCTTGGGCTTATCACCTTGAGCGTCATGGCAAAAGCCTGCGATCTGATCGAGAAGCGTCATGGCATCAAGTTCGATTTGGATAATATCCCGTTGGATGATCCCAAGTCATTTGAGCTGATGGGCAATGGACACACCGCAGGTGTCTTCCAGGTGGAAGGCGGAGGCATGACCCGCTACCTGGTGCAGATGAAGCCCAAGACCCTCGATAATATCATCGCCATGGTCGCGCTCTATCGCCCGGGACCGATGGCGTTCATCCCCGATTACATTGCGCGTATGCATGGTGAAGCGGAAGTGGAATATCGGCACCCGAAGCTGGAGCCGATCTTCAAGGATACGTATGGCATCCCTGTGTACCAGGAGCAGCTCATGCGCGCTGCCGTGGAACTGGCGGGCTACACTCCTTCTGAATCAGATGAATTGCGCAAGGCAATTTCGAAGAAGAAGAAGGAGGACATCGAAAAGCACCGCAAGAAATTCGTTGCAGGTGCAGTGCATCAGGGGATGGAAAAAGAGATCGCGGAAGCCATTTACACCGATTGGGAGGAATTCGCGCGCTATGGTTTCAACAAGTCCCATGCCGCCGATTATGGCGTCATCTCAGTAGAGACAGCCTATCTTAAAGTCAATTACACAGCCGAATATATGGCTGCGCTACTTTCCGCTTCTGCGGGGCAAACTGAAAAGGTCGCGTTGTATGTTGCAGATGCCCGCAGCATGGGCGTGCCGGTTCTCCCGCCTGAAGTTAATACGTCAAGCTGGGATTTCGATATCGAAGACGCCGCGGATGGCAAACCCAGTATCCGTTTTGGGTTGGGCGCCATCAAAAATGCGGGTCAGGCCGCGGTTGAACTCATCATCAACGAACGCATTGCCAGCGGAAAATTCAAAGACCTCAATGACTTTGCCCGCCGCGTGGACCTGCGCGCGGTTGGCAAACGTGCCCTTGAATGTCTCATCAAAGTGGGTGCGATGGATTGTTTTGGCAATCGCTCTGCGCTGATCGCTTCTTTGGATCGTCTCGTTGCGATCAGCAGCAATCACTTCCGCGCTGTGGAGGCGGGGCAGATGAGTCTCTTCGGCGCGGTGACAGGTGTCACCGAATCGATCACGCTCCCGGATGTCCAGGATGTGGATCGACGTGAAATGCTCAACTGGGAACGCGAGCTGATCGGGCTGTATATCTCCGATCATCCGCTCACACCCTATCAAAAGATCTTTACACAGATCGTCAGTTATTTTTCGGGTCAGCTTCATGAAGCGCAGCACGAAGAGAAAGTGCGTGTCGCGGGCCTCATCAATACCGTCCGCCCCTATACGACCAAGACCAGCAAGCCGATGGGTTTCGTCACCATCGAAGATATCCAGGGCAATATTGAACTCGTGCTCTTTCCACGCACATGGGCAAAGTACCGCGAACAGCTTACCGTGGGTCAGATCATTATTGTCGAGGGCAAAGCGGATACGGGCTCCTCTCCCCCAAAAGTTTTGGTGGATGTGATTCGGACTGAGATCAAAATTCTCGAACCACTAACGGACACTTCCGTCGTTTCCAGGCCGATGGCTGATTCTTTTTACGAAGCGACTGAGGAGCCGAACGTTTCTGATGAGCGAGTGACGAACCTGAACTATAAGTCCACGCAGCCCAAGCCGATCACGGCGCACTCAAAAAATGTTCCCGTACCATCATCCCCGCAGGAGAGACCGACCATCCCACCACCCATTCGTCACGCTGCCGAGAAGCCCGCGCCGGCGTATGCCGCGCCTACCGGGAAAGAGTCATGGGACAACGCTGATATGCCACCGCCGCCCGATAACTTCCCGGAGGATTGGAGCACACAATGGCAGCCATCCTTCGAGAATGCCGAGATCGCCGCACGTCCTGAGCCCAAAGTGGACACAAAACCTGTCAGCACGCCGCCATTGGAAACGGATGCGGTCCAGGCTGATGTAGAAAAGGTGGAACGGAAGCCGCTGGAGGCTCCGCGCGCAGCAGTGGCAATCCAGACGATAACCGTGGAATCACATCACATCCCGCCAACATTGTATGCCCCGCTGGTGCAGGATGAACCTGATAAGGAACATCCGCCGCAGCAGATCACTGTGATGCTGCGCACGACGGGTGATAAAGACCATGACAGGCGCCGCATCAAAACGATCTATGGTACGCTGATTTCATTCCATGGTCGTGACCGTTTCAGTTTTCAGATCTTTGAGAATGGCACAGGATACCTGATCGATTTCCCGAATGACACCACGCGCGTCTGTCCTCAAATGCTCGAGCGCCTGAAAAAGCTAATGGGCGAGGAAAGCTGGCGCGTGGAAGAGATTACGTTTCAGTAACCCTTGACTGCATTACAACGTTCACAATCCGTCCGCTGGCAAAGCAATGCCAGCGGATCCAGCTTAATTAATTCCTGCACGGCTTCAAATAATCGTTTCAATGGGATGGCCTGGATAAATGCTTCACCCATGTCCACGCGGCGGGTATCGGGGCGGATATAGGACTCGATTGCGTCGAAGCCTGATGAATCACCGGGGAAGTTGGGACATTCCACGACGCGGTTCTCGACCAGCGCCCAGCGCATGAACTGTTTTCTTCCCGCCAGTTTCTCTGCATAATGAATGCTTGTGTTTACAGTATGGTCAACGTTGATCAGCACGATCCAGCCGTCTTCATCTGACAGTGCAGCGATGGGGGCGAAGGGTTCATAAAGTGTTTGTGTGCCAAGAATCAAATCCGATTGAATGCCAGTAAACGATAGAATGGGATGTGCGGTCCGTTTTGCGGCCGGGTGGTTGCGCAGGGCCTCAGGCAGGACGCCCATCATGGGATCTGCGCGCATGTTTAATGTAAAGGGTTGCGCCATTTTGTTCAGATCTCCGTCAGCGCCGTAGGTAATGCCGTTGTTGGGCGGGCCCACTTCGGGCGTGATCATGGTTCTGTACGTGAAGGCAGGCATGATCAGACTTTTTACCGAGCTGATGAGGGCTTGTAATGCAGTATCCGCTCCATTGTGGATGTAGCCAAATGGCTGCAATGAGGCGTGCGCGATGACAGGCTTGTTAGCCAGGCTTAATTCCTGAAACGCACTTTTGAGTTCATCATATCCCGGCATATTATTTTCCCTTCCACTCTGGTTTACGCTTTTCGATGAATGCCTGCATGCCTTCCTTTTGGTCTTCACTGGCAAATAAATCATAAAATTCCTGCTTCTCCACTTCGAGCCCATCGGCAAGAGTCTGCTCATAGGCCTGGTTGATCATCTTCTTGGCGGAGCGGACGGCCAGCGGGGCGCGGGAAGCGATCTCATCTGCAAGTTTGAGCGCCTCGTCGAGGTATCCATTCACAGGGACGACGCGGTTTACCAGTCCAAATTGGTGGGCTTCCTGGGCGGTCAAGGTGCGGTTGTTTAGGATCATTTCCATGGCGATGGCTTTGCCGACCGCGCGTGTCAGTCGTTGAGTCCCACCCGCACCGGGCATGACGCCGATCGTGATCTCGGGCTGGCCAAACCTTGCGGATTCTGAAGCGACGATCATATCGCACGACATCGCGACTTCGCATCCGGCACCCAATGCCCAGCCCGATACCGCGGCGATGACCGGCTTCCGGATCGTGCTGAGCCTGCCAAACACCGCAACATGGTCGCGGTCCCTCATTTGTTGAATGGATTGATCGGCCATCTCCTTGATATCTGCACCTGCAGCGAATGCCTTCTCGTTGCCTGTGATGACCATTACTCCAATGGCATCATTTTTGTCGAACGCCGCGAGCGCGTCCATTACTTCTCGCATGAGCTGGTTATTGAGGGCGTTCATTGCCTGGGGACGATTGAGTGTAATCAGCCCAACGCGGCTGCGTATCTCGGTGAGTATCATTTCGTATTTCATGGGTTTCTGTCTCTTGGTGTATCTTTTGCAAATATCGCCGAAGCAGGTATATGCAGGTCACCAACATGATCGCGAGAAGGAACGTGGTGACCGCATCACTGATTCTCCCATAATACTCCGGGAGGAAGATATCCACAATATGCGCCGGCCGGATCAAAATAAGAGGAAGTGTTGCCAGGAAGATCAATAAAGCCATTCGTGCTCTTTCCCCTCGGGAAGAATCGGTCGTGCCGTCTTCCTATCCGTTATTATACATACCCGATAACTATTGGCCGGTACCCAGCCTACATCTCCATAACCAAAAGTACCACGCTGGAATTGAAATTATGCTACCATTGCGTCAATATTCTCATCGAGGAGACAATCATGAATATTCTATTAATGGCTCATTCCGGGCTTCGCTGGTTGATATTGCTCGTGGCAGTGATCGCCATCATTAAATTCCTTATTGGCTGGTTCGGCGGCGGTCCATTCAAAGGCATGGATCGCGGGCTGATGTCTGGTTTCAGCGGACTCATGGACCTGCAGGTGACGCTTGGTATCATCTTACTGCTTTGGAACGGTTTTACGGGTGCTGGCTTCCCTCGCTATCGTCTGGAACACGGCCTGATCATGATCGTAGCCGCAGTAGTCGCCCATCTGTCTGCACGCTGGAAAACTG
>JANMSY010000484.1:0-10197 GCA_031389865.1 Anaerolineales bacterium
CAAACAATGTCAACAAAGAGAATGCTCGTATTAATAGGTGTCCTCATGGCCGTCACCGTGCTGTTTTCAGCATGTGCCGGTGCTCCAGGCGAAGCCGGTCCTGCCGGTCCTGCCGGCCCCGAAGGTCCTGCTGGCCCCGCCGGCCCTGCTGCTGAGCCTGTTGTCGCTACAGACCTGACTTGTACTGAATGCCACAATGACACCACGATTATCGCCTCCAAGGTCGGACAGTTCGAAGAAACGTCCGTGCATGGAACTGGTCTGTCCTTCATAAGAGGCGAGGTGGGCAGTTGCGCAGGCTGTCATGGTACTGAAGGTGCCAAGGCGCGTATCAACGCCGGTCTGGCTCCACACGACGCCTCTGTTGAAGGGATTGTCAACGTATCACCATTCGGCTGTCGCACCTGCCACAATATCCACGCCACTTACACGGATGAGGATTGGGCGCTGACTGGAGCTCAACAACCAGTGAAGTTTGAGTATACTGACGGTACCTTTGATGGCGGCGCAGGCAATTTGTGCGCCAACTGCCACCAGGTCCGCAACCCCAAACCCACAGTCGATGGAGGAAATGTCGCGATTATATCCCAACGCTACGGCACCCACTACGGTGTTGAATCCCAGATGCTGCTCGGTGAAGGCGGATTGGGCACAACCGGAAGCCCAAGCGCACACTACTCAGCGGTGACAGATACCTGTGTGGCCTGCCACATGGGCGAAGAGAGCAACCACACCTATCTGCCAGGTTTGGCTCGTTGTGAGACCTGTCATGCCGATGCTACGAATTTCGACATCAACGGCGCGCAGACCGAAGTCAAGGCAAAGCTCGAAGAACTTCACGCCATCTTCGTTGAAAAGAAACTGATGAACCCGGACGAGGTGGCGAACCCGACCTTTCTATGGGGCATTTATGACCCAGCGACCGATAAATGGAGTAATCCCTCCGTAGATGCTCCCTTGACAGTTCCCGAAGCGGTCGCAAACGCGATGTGGAACTACAAGTTCGTAACCTACGACCAGAGTAATGGCGCTCACAACTCGGCGTATGCCAAAGCCCTTCTTGATGCCGCCCTGGAAACGATGAACGCGTATACTCCGTAAGGATCAATTAATAAGACCTAGGGGACGAATAAACGATGACGGGCGCACTGCGCCCGTCATCGTTTATTCGTTTAAGTGTAGATTATTGAAAGGTTTTAGGCATGCTTAAGATACTTGTTCTGGGACAGTATAGCCAGCCAATATTTGCATAAACCATTGCATTCGATTAATCATACCTATATTGTGAAATCTGTTACTTTTATCTCATTAGAGTGTGACATCCGTTCTTATAATACAACTTAGTTTAGATTAAGATAAAGGGGAGATTAAAATTTTACTGGAAACCTTAATTTAACCAGGGGTGTCTTTAAGGTAAAGTCGGTTTTGACCTCTCGTTGTAAAACACTGAAAGGAGAAATTCGTAAATGACAATAAAAAAATTACTACTGCTTCTTGGAACCGTACTTGTGCTGGCTGTTCTTTTGGCCGCATGCGGTGGCGCGCCCGAGCCACTACCAACAGTTGCTCCCACAGAAGCCCCTGTGGAAGAGACGCCGGTTGCTGTTCTTGAAGTGCCCTACCAGGCTCAATGGGAAGCCTCTGCTCACAACGCAGTAGATACAACAGCTTTCCGCTACTGGGATGATGCCACCGAAAATCCAGAGGGTGTGCCCGCTACGTGCGCCAAGTGCCATAGCACGGCTGGCTATCAGGATTTTCTGGGTGCCGATGGCTCTGAAGCTCACAAGGTCGATGCTGCTGTTCCGGCTGCGGATGCCCAAGGCATTCAGTGTATTGCCTGTCATAATCCTGTAGCCACCAATCTGAATAGCGTCGCCTTCCCCGGTTTTGAACTGGATGAAGCTGGCGAGCCCGTTCCATTTGTAGTTGAAGGTTTTGGCGATGCTTCACGCTGTCTCGTTTGTCACCAGGGACGCGAATCCAAGGCTTCTGTTGATGCCCAGATTACAAAGTTTGCTGCTACTGACGTCGATGCCGTTGTCGCTCCCATCAAGGACGACCAGGGCAAAGATGTCAGGTTCGGTTTCCGAAACATCCACTACTTTGCTGCTGCTGCCACGTTGTATGGCACGGAAGTCAAAGGCGGATATGAATATGATGGCAAGTTGTATGATGCCAAGTTCGATCATGTAGAAGGCCGCGCTACTTGTATCGGCTGCCATGATCCCCACACTCTCAAGGTGAAGGTTGAGGAATGCGCTGTCTGCCATGGTGATGGCGTTTTGGCCGAAGGTGGGCTCCAGAACATTCGTGAAATTCAAGCTTCCGCCTGGGATTACGATGGTGATGGCAATGTTGAAGAAGGCATGTTCTATGAAATCCAGGGCCTGCAGGAAGCTTTGCTGGCCGAGATTCAGAAGTATGCTGCGGATACAGCTGGCACAGGTATCATTTACGATACCGCAGCGTATCCTTACTTCTTTGCCGATGCTGATGGCGATGGAGCCGCAGACAAGGATGATAAAGGTGACAGTGTCCGCTATAGCACTTGGACTGCCCGCCTGCTCAAGGCTGCCTATAATTATCAAGTATCTCTCAAAGATCCCGGTGCGTTTGCCCATGGCAACAAGTATATTGTTCAACTGCTCCACGATTCGATTGAGGATCTTGGCGGCGATGTGAGCAAGTTCACACGCAATGATGCCGGTCACTTTGCTGGCAACACCCTGCCGTTCCGTTATTGGGATGATACAGGTGTCGTTCCGTTCGCATGTGTGAAATGCCATACAGCGGGTGGCTTGCCTCAGTTTATCAAGAGCGGCGGTACTACTGTAGTTTCCCCGAGCGGGTCAACAATGACAACGGGTGTGAGCTCCATGGATGCCAGCAATGGCTTCCAGTGCACCACCTGTCATGATGAAGCCAATTGGCCCGAACGCTATCAACTTCTTTCGGTGACATTCCCCAGTGGTAAAACCTTGAGCATGGGTGGCAAGGATGCTGATGGCAAGTTTGTCGCTGATGACTCCAACATTTGTATAGCCTGTCACCAGGGTCGTGAATCCACCGCCAGTGTGAACGCTGCACTGCGTGGCAAGGATGCCGATGTAGTTGACGCAAAGATCAATTTCAAGAACATCCATTACTTTGCTGCAGGTGCAACACTCTTTGGCAACGATGCCCAGGGTGCGTACCAGTACGAAGGCAAGGAATACGTGGGCCAGAACGTTGCCCACCCATTGAACAAATGTAAGGACTGCCACGATGTACATGCGCTCCAGCCGAAGCTCGAAGCCTGTGTGGGTTGTCATGGTGATGCCGAGCCGCAGGATATTCGCTTCAACACATATACCACCGACTGGGATGGCGATGGCGATGTGACGGAAGGTGTTGCTCACGAAATCGAGACCCTCTCTGAGGCCCTTTATGCCCAGATCCAGGCCTATGCTGAAACCACCTCTGGCATGCCAATGGTCTACGATGGCGCTGCTTATCCCTACTTCTTTGCCGACCAGGATAAAGATGGCAACCCGGATAAGAACGACAAAGACGCCATTGTGAACTTCAACGGTAACTGGACTCCCAAGTTGCTGAGAGCCGCTTTCAACTTCCAATACAGCCACAAGGATCCAGGCGTGTATGTTCACAATCCGATGTACACCATTCAGTTCCTGTATGACTCGATCGAGGATCTGGGCGGCGATGTGAGCAAGTACACTCGTCCTGTAGTTGTAGCTCCGGCTCAATAATCTAATTAAAACACGCGGGGGAAGAAATACGATGACGGGCGCATTGCGCCCGTCATCTCTTTTTATCCATGGCTCCAGCCGCCGTCCCCGGCGGGGATCTTACAATAGGATTGAATGGCTAGGGATGGCGATTTAATCAGTAATCTATGCCTTGATAATCCCCTTACGGATAGCGTAACGGACCAGTTCCGACCGCGAGTGCAGGTTCAGCTTGCGCATGATATTCTCGCGGTGCCGCGCCACTGTCTTCGGTGAGATCACCAGTGAGGTGGCAATTTCCTCGTTATTCGCACCTTCCGCGAGGTAGGTGAGCACTTCCTGTTCACGGCCAGTCAGATCTGACGCAGGCTGCCCATCTGAAGACGGACGGCCACCGCTTAGGAAATCGCGCACCAACAATTTGGCCAGGGATGGATACAAATACACCTGCCCGGTGGCAGCGGCACGAATGGCAGTCAGCAATTCTTCGGGGGCGGCACGTTTGGGTACATAGCCTGTCGCACCTGCCTCCAGCATTTTAAAGAAATATTCTTCATCTTCGTGGATGGTCAACGCGACGATGCATACCTCTGGAAGCTGTTTTTTGATTTCGCGCGTTGCGTCGATCCCTGAGAGGTCAGGAAGACCAATATCCATCAAAATAACATTGGGTTTCAGATGTAACGCTGCCTGGATGGCTTCATGCGCCGAAGCTGCTTCACCGATGATTTCCATATCGCGTTCGTTTTCCAGCAACATCCTCAGCCCGGAACGGACAACAGCATGGTCATCCACCAACAGCAGACGTGTGGTCATTTCTTTACCTCTTCCTGAATGTGGAACCCTGGGTGTCCCACGGACGATATCCCAGCATGATGATATGGGATCAACGCTTCCACTTCTGTTCCATAGCCTGGACGTGATTGGACAGTCACTGTTCCACCCAGAAGCGCGGCGCGCTCCTCCATACCCGCCAGCCCCAATGACGGACGGCTGGTGCGCCTCTGTTGCACCTGGTCGCGGTCGAACCCGACACCGTTATCGAACACGCTGATACGCACGTTCTTTTCCTCGAAGTGCAAATGGATATTCACATGCGTTGCCTGTGAATGTTTGAGGATATTGTTCAAACTCTCCTGGATAATGCGGAAGATGGTGATCTTCATGGCATCATCCAGATCACATTCCTCCCCATGGATATCCAGCCGGATGCTCAGGGATGAGTGTTCCTGTATTCTTGCAGAATACCATCGCAAAGCGGCGGAAAGCCCGAGATCATCCAAATGGGACGGGCGCAGGTCAGTGATCAGGCGCTGCAATTCCTTGAGCGAATCGGCTGTGAGGGTTTCAAGTTTGTGCAGGGTCCCAAGCGCTTCCTTGTTGCGTGAACCCAGTTTCCCCGAAAGACCTCGCAGACCCATTCCAATGGCCGTCAGGGATTGACCCGTTTCATCGTGCAGGTCTCGTGCTATGCGCTGACGTTCCGACTCTTGCGCGGCAACCACGCGGCGGAAGAGTTCAGCCCGCATGGTCTCGCGTTGCTGTGATTCCTCCAATTGCGCGGCTTGCAGCGCAGCGATCTTGCGCTCCGTTTCCTCCTGGAAGGCACGCAGAAAGCGTATGACAAATATTGCCGCAGCGACAGCGGTCAATGCGCGGAATAATTGGATCGGAAAGCCGAAGATTTCCTGGAACATGACTTGATTGATGTATTGGGAAAGCCCAAGGGGGGTGACCTTTGAAAATATCTGCCCAAAGAGACCATACCAGCCGAACGTGATGGCAGCCCACAATGCGTCCCGCCCAAAGCGGATCAGGCCCGAGCGGCGAAACGCCCGTTGCTGCATGATCAGCCCAATGGCAGTCAGCAGCGAGGCAGGCATGGCCAGGGTGTAGCGCGTCCATACATCCGCGATATCCCAAAGTGTTGCGCCACTGTATTGTCCGCTAAAGTTATAGAGCCCAAAAACCCAGATGGCTTGAAGCCCGATCGGAATGAGAAGGATCAATCGCCGTGTTACTTCGGTTTCAGCGAGAAGGAAGCTTCCAAAGGCGGCGAGCGAAATGTATGAGAAGGCCAGCGTGGCAAGTTGAACTCCCCACACAAGGGATAGCTCAAAGTCGCTAACGGGATGTCCCATCAGTACATACATCTCCATCCACTCATGCGCGGCATGCACAAGACCGAAGCCAGCCAGTGGAGGCAAAGCCCTGCGTAACCGCACATCCGACGCCCTCCCACCCTCAATAGCCACCAGCAGGCCCATGCTGAAAAAAGCAAGGCCATAAATGAAGTAAATGGAGACAATGTAGGGTGCGCCGAGGATCACAATTCGCCTCGTTCTTCCTTTCGAACTGCTGTGTTAATTTAAAGCTTGAACCTGCTGCCACATGTGCGGCAGAAGCGGTCGCCGGCATTCGCCCGCGCACCGCACTCGTGACAATATGCCTGCTCTTCAGCATCCTCCTGGTTGTCCCCGGAGTGACGGCGGCGACGCCGCGATGTTCGTTCACCAGCCTGCGTGGAACGCCAGTAGAAAAATAATGCCAGACCGATTAATGCCAGACCAAAGCCGGCGATAATATAGGGTAGATTATCAATGGAGACCCGCCCTTCGGTATCAGTGCCGATCGGCTCAGAGGGTTGAATGCCCGAACCGTTCCCAGATTTGGTCACTGATTCTGATTTGCGCTCATACTCGATCTTAAACTCGTACGATTGTCCCATCTTCAACCCGCTGCGGGTGGTGGTGCCCATAAAGTGTAACCCGTCAGAAGTTGTTAACATATCCCCCAGGGCTGGCTCTGCAGTAACACTGGTGCTATCTGCCGGCACTTGTACAGTTACCGTAAATTCCTCCACGGGATAGTCCCCGAACCATCGAAACGAAAATTGACGCTGGTCCTCATTGCGTACCAGCGGCTGATAGTATTCAATTCGGTGTGGTGCATAAGACTGGACGTTCACTGTCACTGTCTGCCAGTCGCCCTGTTGCTCGGGACCTGTAAAATCTGCGTTGATCAGCGTGTTCTCAAGATAGGCAACGGCGGTCAGGTTTCCATCTTTTGGGAACCGCAAGGTTACCTGGGCGGGCAGAGGGGTACTTTCATCAACGACAAATTCATGGATCACCAGCATACTGGATTGGTCATATTCAGACCAAAGCTCAATATTGATGATCTTCAGTTTCGTTCCGCTCTGTGCGCTCGCCGCGGAGGGAAGGGCCAGTAATGCCAAAAACAGAACGAATAGTAGCCACTTGCGCATGAGTGGACCTCCAAAATTAAGATTAACTTAATCTTATCACGCAATGAATTTCAGTTAATACAACAAAACGCACCTACTTTGTGGAAGAATGTCATTGCCACCCATAACCCATTTGAAAAGGAACCCCTTATTTCAGGAGAGCACGTACCAGGTTCCAGCAAGTCCAATTCATGGGTGTCGCAATATGATGTTTTTGCGCACTTCTCACCACCGCGCCGCAAATCGCGTCGATCTCGGTTGGCGCGCCGCGCAACACATCCTGCAGCATGGAGGAGTGGTTCGCGGCGGTTCTGTTCGCCACATCCTCTGCAGCGGCAGCAGGATCGCTGAAGGGAAGGATTATTTTTTCAGCAGCTGCAACTTGCGCGGTTTCGTGTGCGAGGGCTCCCATTAATTTACGCGCCGATGGACGCTGCAATAATTCGCCATTTGGAATCTTTAATAAGGCGGTCAACGGATTGATCGCGGAGCTAATAATGAGTTTTCCCCAGATCAGCGACAGCGCATCCCCCACGATCTGCACGTCGAACTGGGCAGACCTCAACGCCGCCTCAAGCGGACCGAGTGCCTGATTCCGTTCGATCGAGATGACTCCATCGCCCCCGGCTTTCACAACCCCCGCCCCAAGCAGGGTCGCTCCAGTAGTGGTGACACCGAGGGCAACGCGATCCAGCCCCAGGCGTTGAATGAGCGTTTCGCGGTTGCCGAGTCCATTCTGTAATGTGACAGCGATCCCGTCATCTGCAAGAGATTCTTTCAGTTGTGCCGCGGCGCGTTCCGTCTGCCAGGCCTTGACAAGGACAAGTGCATACCTGGTTCCAATGCATTCAAGCGGGTCATCCGTTACATGGATATTGAATCGATGTTCGACTCCACCTGCATCCATGAACCGCAGACCGTTCCTGCGGATCGAATCGATACCTTCCTTCCACGTGCCAAGCATGGTCACATGCTGTCCCGCCTGAGCAAGCCGCGCTGCAAAGAGGCTTCCCAAAGCGCCGGTGCCAACGATAAGGATATTCTGTTCCATATCTTATTTCTCGACGATGCTTACTCTTAAACGTCCAAACATGTAGTGGGTGGTTGGGCCACCTTCCAGTAGCGGAGGATTTTCAAACGCATACGTGACCAGATATCTTCCATCGCCAAATGTTCTGAGTTGTTTTCCCTCCTGTTGATTGGTCAGCCCATATGTACGGAGCAGCTCATAGTCGAAGCTTCTGCCCTGGGTCATGGGTGCGGGGTACCAGGCTCTTAATTTCCTTCCAAATTTAGGTACCCAATCCCATTTATGGCCTCCAAGATCATAATCAACCGGGATGAAGTTGGAACTGGAATATTCCTTCCAATCATTGGCAATAAAATCAACTGCCTGCGTTTTATGAATAAGGGGTACATCTGCTTCACTTAACACATTGCCATCATATTGAAGGTGATCCCGAATGATCACAAATCCACATAACAGGTTCACTGTCGTAAAAATTAATAATGAAATGTAGGATAAGCTGCTGATTACTTTTTCCGCACGTCCACCGATCATGATCGTCGCTGGCAGCAAAAATATAAAAATCAGGGACAAAGGCACGAATTGTACAGTTTGATCGGGTCGTTCATTATTTATCCAATTCGGTCCACCCAGCCAGGCTGAGAATAGATAAGACAGGCTGATGAATAACCCGCATAAAACTACGATCCTTACAAGTACTGGGCTTACCTTCAAACCCTCATTATATGAATACAATCCCTTTAAGAAAACAACAACGATCATATACAAAAATGCTGCAAATGCAAACAGTGCCTGGAACAAGTATGCCTTGCCCGCGATCATCAACAAGGTTTGTGCTGGCGGTGAAAGGATTCCTGGGTCAGCATGCTTGAAGGCGGCTTGAATAGCCGCCGGGTTGATCGTAGTATTGTTGTACCCCAGGATCTGTCTTATGCTTACATTCTGAAAATAAGGCAGCCAGGTCAATACTACTGAAAACAATACGAGTAACGCAATGATACTGAATACGGGCCAAAAGGAATTCATCATTGGGCGTTTGTAGGCAATGATCCCAATTGTTAAAAGTGTCATCACAATGGCGTTGACTATTCCCGCCAGATAAAGCGCTGGGGCTACAAGTAGCAGGAAAGCGATCGGGAGTACATTCCAGAGCGATGTATTTTCAAGATATCTTAGCGCCCAAAAAAGAAAGAAGATATTGATCAGGGTGATGATATATTGATTCCAAAATTCAACAGAGATTGAACGCAATACGACAGACGAAAGAGGTGGAATGATTGCCAATGCGAAATATTGCCAGTTCCCGCTACCTGATTTCCAGCCCACCAGCACCAAAAGAATTATCTGCAGAATCCCTAAAAACAAACTAACAGATAGAAGATTGGGTAAGGCACTGAGCAGGAAGCCCAACAGGACCATTCCGTTGGGGTTCGGTATGTTCTCGGAGCTCATTAAACCAACAGGCATGTTGCCGATTCCTGCGGTATATCCGAGCCAGATGTTGGTCGCCTGATCTTCCCTCCATTGGGAGATCTTGGCCCAATAGGATCTGTCCACAAGCAAAATGATGGCAAATAGGAGGGCAACCCAGAGCATGGCATTCCTGTTTGTGTTTTTCAGCATCTTTGCGAATTCCGTCATGCTCCCATAGTTGTTCACGAAAAAATAAATGGCAGTCACTTCGGCGGCGACTGCCATTTATTTTACTATTCAATCTCTTTCAATAAGTTTTCCCATTCCCTGTCATCCATTTCAATCGTATGTTCTGGTGCAGGGAAATGTTTGGTCTCCACGTCTTCGATGTAATCGGCAAAAGCCCGCTGCATCTCGTGATGAAAGTTGGCGTATTTCTTGACGAACTTGGGAGTGAAGCGATCGAACAGGCCAAGCAGGTCATGGGTGACCAGTACCTGTCCGTCACAGCCTGCGCCCGCCCCAATGCCAATGGTGGGAATGGATATTTTGTCTGAGATCAACTCTGCCAGCCGCGCAGGGACCGATTCAAGCACGATGCTGAAGCAGCCCGCCTCCTCGAGAATCAGCGCGTCGTCCACGAGACGCTTCGCGGCAATGGCCGTTTTGCCCTGGGCGCGGAATCCACCAAGCTGATTAACAGACTGCGGCGTAAGCCCTATGTGCCCCATCACGGGAATACCTGCCCCCGTGATCGAACGGATCGCATCCGCGCGTTC
>JANMSY010000492.1:0-4465 GCA_031389865.1 Anaerolineales bacterium
CCGGTATTCTCATGGCTCCGCTATTTTGGCTCTTCAATTTGCGCGGCATCGAATTCTGGATCGCCATTGCGGGTGGCCTTGTGATTGCCTATCGCTTCCTCATGGACTGGAACCGCGAATACCGCGAACTCTGGCTGGACCGGGAGAAACAATGAAAATCGGAATCGTCACTGACTCCACCTGCGACCTTCCCCACTATTTCGTCGAGCAGCACGAACTGGAAGTCATCCCATCCATTCTTGTGTTGGATGGCAGGGAATACCTGGATGGTATCGGCTTATCGCGCGAAGACTTTTACAAACGACTGCCCGCGCTTCGAACGCAGCCGACAACTGCCGCGCCATCCATGGGCGATTTCGCATCCCGATATGACTCTCTCCTCACGCGCGGCGTTGACCACATCCTCTCCATCCACGCCGCAGGGACGTTGACATCCATCCTTCACATCGCCCGCCAGGCTGCAAAGGAGTTCGCTGGCAAGGTCACAGTACTGGATAGCACCTCCCTCTCGCTGGGGCTCGGCTTTCAGGTACTCGCCGCTGCCGAAGCCGCGGCAGAAGATCTGGGACTGCAAGCCGCCCTCGACGCGATCGAATCCACGCGCCGCAGGCTCCGTGTCTATGCCGCGCTTGACACCATGGAAAACCTCCGCCGCAGCGGGCGCGTGCCCGGGGCGGTTGCCATCATCGGTGGAATGCTGAACATCAAGCCCATGATCGAACTGGCGAACGGCGAAGTCAAATCCATCGGCCGAGTCCGCACAACCAGACAGGCCAACGAAAAAATGTTGGGTTTTCTGCTACAGGGTGGAAAGTATGAAAGACTGGCAATTCTTCACACAGGCGCCGAACCACGCGCGCGTCAATTCTTGAGCGAGCTGATGCAGAAAGCCAGCCAGTCCGTGCCGCGCGACATTTTGATGGTCAACGTGACCACGGTCATCGGCACGCATGTGGGCCCGAATGGGTTGGGGTTTGCAGCGGTGAGAAAGTAGGAGAGTTGAGTGTTCTAAAATGTGAATTTAAGTGCTGATATCACTTCAAGCTCCATTGGGCTGCCTTGCAGTCTTCCAGTTATGCCGGAAACTTCACTTCTCCGCTCAAGCGATGGTCAATGGCGGCTATTGCATAGCCGTGCTGATATAAATTTACGTCAATAATGGATAAGAATAAAATGTCATGCTGAGGGGCGTTGGCTGCCCCGAAGCACACCGCACTTGGCGTGGGTGCAAGTGTCTCTACGAAGGGATGTTCGAGGCCCTTCGGTCGCGCAAAACCGAGACCCTTCGCTATCGCTCAGGGTGACATAATAGTAAATTTATCTTAAACATTATTGACGTTAAATTATCATCCACCGGGCGCACTACCGGTCGTCCTGGCCTATCCCCTTTGAACCAACCTCTGCCAAATAACCATACGATAACAGTAATCGATAATAAATTTGAAGCTATTTTAAGGTAGCACTTTGAGAAGAAATCATAAGTGAGTCAATAATCACAGTGCAGGATTGGCTGGCACTTAAAAGCTGATCTCTGACGACAAGTGTCACAAACCGGGCATGAGCGGTATTGATCGCTTGATGGAATTGATTGTTGTCCAGAGTAAGTTGTTGCTCAGATATCAGTTTACCATTCTCATCTATCGCCAGAAGCGAAATGCTGACGTGAGAACAACTCGTTTCAGTACCTAGAATGCCGCCCACAGCTGCACGCTCGGGTAGCTTTCCGCTGAATAGCAGGGCTGATGCCTCTTCAGCAGCGTTGAGTTGTATTGATGAATACGTGGTATTCGCAGCGGTTTTATAGGACAGGGTCGCTGGCTTGCCATCCAGGGCTATCCAATCTGGCTGCTTGCCTGGAACTTCTGCTGACATATACTGTTGCATGCGCCGCAATGTTTGTGCTGCTACACTGACCGATGTGGGGCTGACGCGCTGAAAAATCGTCACCTTTACATGATTCGATAATTGGAAGGTGGAACCAAGCTGCTCAAAATCCCTGGCTATGGGCCAATCAGCAAGAAAAGCGTCCACAACAACATGTACAACATCCTGCTCTTGCGGTGCAAGGTGATACTGGAAAGGCGCAGCAACCACAACAAACTGTGCTTCAAGAAGTTGCTCAAGTGGATAATAATCACGCGAATCCACCTGAGGTGATGCAAGAAAATTCAGATGTCCTCTGTCAAATTTATTATCCACAGCTTCTGCGTGCCGCAAAATATCATAGTTAAGCAAACTGGAAGAGGCAGCCACAAAAATTGGTTCATCATGTTGGGCGTTTTGGTGTAGATAGCGAATCATATTTTGTATTTCAGCGTAATCAGGATGTTGGAGTGGTGGTTGCTTTGCAGCCAGCAGAGCACTCACTGGTCTGTTGCTCAACGGGCTAAAGTCTGTTAATCCAGAGATGAGATTCAGAACGATCCCTATAAGGAGAAGGGATATCAGCAGTGCATCACGGCGCATGGAAGCAAGCATGGATGCACATGAGCAAATGCCTATAACCAGAAAGAAGATAAATTGTAAAGAATAGTGAAACCCGGTTTGTCTAACAAGGCCCACCCACTGTGCAAACAAAACCATGGCAAGCAGCCCGATAAATGCCAGGTTGTTTTTATTGTTTTTCCATATTACTGTCGACAAGATTGCAGCACTGGCAATCGCCCAAACGAAGATCCCGGACTGGATCAACAGGAAATATGCGGTATCCTGCGGAGACACCATGTAAGAGCTGTAGAGCGACGTGTAATCTTTCAGCAATAATTTATAAAAAAATGGCCTTGCCAATATAAACAAACTCGTTAGTAGTAGCATAAGCATGGTAACAAGTCGGAGGTTATGAAGGAACAGGGTCTTGATAACATCTCTGGGTCGAACAGATAACATTACAATGATTCGTGAGTTATTGTATAAGAATATGCTGACGATAAAACCCAAAATGCCGTAGGTGAAATGACGTCGAAATATCATTGCTAATGCAAGAAGAAGGCTGATCAGAATTAGCGATTTAATACTTTGCAAGTAGCTATCACGGAGATAAAAAAGAAGCGCTAACGCGAGAAATAGCGCGCCGCCAATATCAGGATATCCGCGAAAGGTTGCAGTCCACGACATTGGCATGCAGATTGTAATGGCAACTGCCAACCAGAAAACCTTTTGTTTAGGACCGGGCAGGAGCATGGTTGCAACAGAACCCAATACGAGGGCAAAAGGATACATGTATACGACTGTAATTCCAAGGATGTAGGAGAGCCGTGAGAATTTCCCTATTAGGACAAAAGGTATGAGTGGCAGTGTGAACCACGAATTGTAATCATGCTGTGTAGAATTGAATATATCGATCAGAGTATAAAGAGCATCGATCGAGAAATTATGTGCAATGACATTTGTGAGATCCTGGTATCCAGCGTAGTC
Source organism: Anaerolineales bacterium (assembly GCA_031389865.1). Lineage (GTDB taxonomy): Bacteria > Chloroflexota > Anaerolineae > Anaerolineales > Villigracilaceae > Defluviilinea. The sequence goes on from JANMSY010000492.1 coordinate 3,415, forward strand.
CCACCAATAAAAAACATGTTCATTCGTTACGTAAAGTATGGGAACGATGCATGAGAAAGAGAATGTCAACACGAATATAAAAAAATTTATGCTTCCCGGAACACTACCGGACACTCGATTTATGATGGCTTTTGAAAATGGCATGGTTTTCACTGATTTGTATTGACCTCCCAGATGTAGTGTCAGTCATAAGTAGGCAGACTTCACAGTCTCGCAAACGACCTTCCCAGCAGGGTACCTGCCTCCTGGCTATCCACCGCCTTGGAAAAGAGAAATCCCTGCACATACTCGCAGTCCATAGCCTTTAACTTGGATAGCTGGTCGTCCGTCTCTACTCCTTCCGCAACCACCTTCATCCCCAGATTGTGCGCCAGCGCCAAAATCATCTCGACGATGTCTGAACCGCTGCCGTTGATCCCGAGCCGGCTGATGAAGGTGCGATCGACCTTGAGCGTATCGATGGGCAGAGTGTGCAGATAACTCAGCGCTGAATATCCCGTGCCAAAATCATCAATTTGCACCTGTACGCCCAATTCACGTAACTCGGAAAGCATGGTCGATATGGACTTGGAGTCTTCCACGATCAGACTTTCTGTCAGTTCCAATTTCAAGCAACTTGCATCCAATTTGTTTTTTTGCAGAACGCCGGCAATCTTTTGGACCAAATCCGGTTGAGCGCATTGTCTGGTAGATAAATTCACACTCATTGTCAACGGGGGATTCGCAGGGAATTGAACGTGCCATTCGTGGATCTGACGGCATGCCTCGTCCAGGATCCAGTCACCGATCGGAACGATGAGACCGGTTTCTTCAGCAGTGGGGATGAACTCTGCTGGCGGAATGAGACCTTTTGTTGGATGCTGCCAACGCACCAGCGCCTCAAACCCGACGATTCGCTGGGTCTTCAGATCCTGGATTGGCTGGTAGTGAACGATAAACTCGAGGCGTTCCAAAGCTTTACGCAGGTCGGTCTCCAGTTCGAGGCGTGTCATGACCCGATCCAGCATGACCGGATCGAAAATTTCAAAGCCGCCCAGACCCTGTCCTTTGG
>JANMSY010000502.1:0-28636 GCA_031389865.1 Anaerolineales bacterium
CAACGCGCCTACAAGGACGTGCAGACACAAGTCGCTTTCGGGGCGCGTTGACCGTCAAATACAGCGGGATCCGGTATCGGTTGGGAAAGAAACGAGTACGTGTACCATCCCAATGTGGCAGTTAGAAGGAGTCCGATGATCACAAGATAAGTGCTGATGGATTTATGGGTCACGCTTTGGCTTCACATTCTTCCGTCGTTTTGGCCAGCGCAAATTGTAAATCTGCAAGTGCACGTTCAGCATAGGCTTTGCCGCGTTCACGCTTTGCAATTTTTGATTCGAGAGGAGGAAGTATGCCGAAGTTCGCCTTCATCGGCTGGAAATCCCTGAGGTCCGCGTGTGTGACATAATGACACAGGGCACCCAGCATGCTTGTTCGTGGAAGTGTAAGGAGTTCTTCCTGATGATGAAGACGCGCCGCATTGACGCCCGCCAACAGCCCCGTTGCAACGTTGCCCATATAACCCTCCACGCCCGTGATCTGGCCCGCAAAGAATAGATCATCCCTTGTAATATGTTGCAGCGTGGGGCGCAGAAGTTTTGGTGAAGCTATGAACGTATTGCGATGCATCTGACCATATCGCAGGAATTCGGCATTTTCCAGACCGGGGATCAGTTGGAGCACACGTTTTTGTTCGGGAAATTTGAGATTGGTTTGAAAACCCACGAGATTATACAGACTGCCCGCCAGATTATCCTGCCGAAGTTGAACCACAGCATAGGGACGTTTATTTGTGCGCGGGTCGCGGATGCCCACCGGGCGCATCGGTCCGAACGCAAGCGAGTCGATGCCGCGTTCAGCAATGATTTCAACGGGTAAACAGCCTTCAAAAAAGTGGCCCGCTTTGACCCCGCTTTTGATGGCTTCTTCGAATGAGCGCAATTCCATGCGTTCGGCTTTCATCAGTGCTTCAACGAATGCGTAATATTCATCTTTTGTAAACGGACAGTTGATGTAATCGCCCTGCTCTTGTTCGCCGGTGCCATAGCGGGAAGCGCGAAAGGCAATATCCATGTTGATGGATTCAGCGTGGATGACAGGCGCGATCGCGTCGAAGAAAAATAGATGTTCCTCGCTGCTCAGCGCTGTAATCGATTGGGAGAGCGCAGGCGATGTAAGGGGCCCGCTGGCAATGATGGCTGGTGTGTTCGGGATTTCCTTCATCTCCTCACGAACGATTTCAATATTGGAATGGTTCTGTATTTGTGCAGTAACAAGCTGCGCGAACAGCTCACGATCAACGGCGAGGGCACCACCCGCGGGCAGAGATGCAGACTCGGCGCATTCAAGGAGCAGCGAGCCAAGGATCCGCATTTCATTTTTCAGCACGCCTGAAGCGCGGTCTGGAAGGTTTGAGCCGAGGGAATTGGAACAAACGAGTTCAGCCAGATCGTGAGTCTGATGTGCTCCAGTCTGGAGGGTGGGCCGCATTTCGAATAGCTGCACCTTGAGCCCGCGTTGGGCGGCTTGCCAGGCGGCTTCGCTTCCAGCAAGCCCGCCGCCAATTACGATGAGATCAGTCATGAAGTGATTTTACCATTTTGGCCGCCGGGTCCTAGCGGTATGCACGCCAACAGGTGCACTAAAAGTATGTAGATGAGTTTGCTCCCTGCGCCGTCCTCGGCGCAGGATTTACTCGAAATGCGCCGCCGAGGACGGCGGCTTGAGCTTATTGACCAACAAACTTTGAGTGCTCCCACGCCAATGGCCGGGATATTTTGCTGTGCTGTATAATGTTCAATAGAATGCCAGCCCATACAACAATTGATAACCAACTCAAGGAAGCCAGCCAGTTAACCGATGTGGCATGGGCAGCGCTTGTCGAGCGTGAGGCAGGTAAATGGCGCGTACTGTCGCACCATCGCCTTGGCAAAAGGATGCAAGCGGAACTGGTGAATTTCCTTGGCAAGGTTGAAGTAGATTCGTGGCTTTGCGGCGCGTTGAGCGGGGGCCAGAGCCGCTCGGTTTCGTTGCCGGAGTCCAGCAAGCTGGAGGCGGGCAGGTTGTTTGCTTTCCCCCTGGCAGGAGTTTCGCGGGTTGTGGTTGCGGGGACGGGTCAATTGTCGAGTGAGTCGCAGCGTCTCTGGCGCCTGGTTGTTTCAGGAATGCGGAGCGAAGAGTCCCCGCCCGATGCTTCTGCCTCCGCGTCAGTTGCCGCATCCCTGCTCATCCCTGATCTGGGTTCAGAAAACCCATACGACCTGCCACGTGCCCTTGAGCGTGCGCTGGCCTCCTTTGTTCGGCTCGTTTCTGTGCAGGGAGGGTGGCTGGCGATCAGGCGCGGCGAATCACTTGAAGTGCGCGCCCAGTGGAATGCACCAGCCTGTACGGACCTCGTCCTTTCCATTGAAGGGAATCCGCTGCTGCGTCGCGTGAATCGCAACCTCACACCGATTGTTGTGCACCGCGCCAATGCAGCATGGGCGGAAATTCCCCACAGAGGCTTGAAGGCAAATACACGTTTATGGACTTGCGTGCCCCTGGTCATTGGTCAGCGTTTGATTGGCGCACTTGTTTTGTGGCGGACAAGCGAATTTAAAGGTGACGAATGGAATCGCCTGATCGACCTGGCAACACAGATCGCGCCGGCAGTGGAAACAATCATCACCTTTGCAGAAATGGCAGGACATTTACGCCGACTTGGCATGTTGAACGATTTCGCGCTGACGGTTTCCACAGGTCGTAATCTCGATCAAATTGCACGGCGCATGTTCGCCCTGCTCTCACGCGCGTTTTCCACTGAGCTGATCGTCCTGTACCTGCTCTCCTCCGATAACCGCTTACTGAATGAGTATCGCAGCAGCGAAGGGAATATGAACTCCACAACGCAGGGGGTAGACGAGCATCGCATCACGCCGCTCCTCAGAAACGGTCAGAAAGTGCGGCTGGGCGAAAATAATACCAATGTCAATTTGCCGTTATACGACGGGGCCTTGTCAGGCTTGTATGTGCCTCTTCGTTTTAGGGGACAGATCATCGGTATTCTGTGTGTGGAGAGTCTGCGTAATGAAGCGTTCAATATGTATGATGAAAGCCTCATCACTGTCATCGCCAGTCATCTGGCAAGCATTGCAGATTACACACGCCTGCGCGAAGAGGCGGAGGGGCGTGCGCGCAATCTTGGATTGATCCATGAAGTTGTCCAGCAGGTGATCGGGTTAACCGATTCGCGTGCAGTGGCGGAGATCACCTCGGACCTGTTGGCACGCTATTTTGCCTATGAACTTGCCGCCGTGTTTATCGCCGATGAAAAAGGCGACCTGACGATCGGTGGAGTTGGCGGGGCAAGTCAGAATGTCGTCAAGCGCGCCATGAAGTCGTTCGAGTATCCTCTTATTGGCGGGATCACAGGTCACGTATTTAAGACCGGGGAAAGCACGGTTGTCAACGATGTCTTGCAGGATAGCCGCTATCGATCCATCAAAGGCTGGCAGGCAGGCTCCGAGATGTGCGTGGCCATCCGCGAAGGTGTCAAGGTCCTTGGCATTATTGATGTCGAAAGCAGCTCACGCAACGCATTTACTCACAATGATTTTATGGCGCTTGAGTCCCTGGCCGGTATTCTCGCAAGCGTGATCACCAGCGCTGACCAGTATCAGCGCCTGCAAGTGATGATCACCCAGTTGCGCTCCACCCAGGTGGAATTGCGCACCCGTATGGAGGCACAACGTTCCGCTGAAAACCGGCTCATCCAAGCTGCCAAACTTGCGGCTGTGGGTGAAATGGCCGCGGGGATCGCCCATGAATTGAATAATCCACTCACCTCGGTGACCGGTTTTGCGGAGCTGGCTCTTGAGGAGCTTCCCAAGGACACTGAAACCTATAAGGATATTGAGATGGTGTTGCGTGAAGCACTGCGCGCGCGTAGTGTGGTTCGCCGACTTCTTGATTTCGCGCGGCAGGGTGAGAGAAGTCGGGCACGTGCATCACTCAATGAGGTGGTTGAAGATGTGGTTGCATTGAGCAAACATCTCATTCACACCAGCGGTGTGGAGCTAACGATTGACCTGGAGGTCACTCTTCCCTGGGTAATTGTGGATGGCAACCAGATGAAGCAGGTTTTGCTTAACCTTGTGCATAATGCGTTACAGGCAATGCCAAATGGTGGCGAGATGAAGATCCTGACCGAAACAGTTGCACGCAATAATCGGGACTGGGTCGTGGTTTCGGTGATCGATACCGGGGTAGGTATTCCGAAAATGGAGCAGACCCGCATCTTCGAACCGTTTTACACCACCAAAGGCAATCAGGGCGGAACGGGCCTGGGGCTTTCCGTGACCTATGGCATTGTCACTGATCACGGTGGACAGATCGAAGTTGAAAGCCAGCCGGGGGCAGGATCGAAATTCACGGTCTGGTTGCCGTTACCCTAAACCTTCGCGTGGAGCGAGATACAGAATATGGAAACCGTTTCAGTCCTTGTTGTAGATGATGAACCCGGAATCGCGGCGTTGTGCAAACGCATCCTGGGCCGCGCCAAGTATGAAGTGACCTCCCTCACAGATCCGCGCGTGGCGATCCAATACCTCCAGCAATATCGTTATGACCTGCTGGTTGTGGACATCCGTATGCCTGAAGTGGATGGCTTTGATGTCATCTCACGGGCGCAAATGGTTCAGCCTGATATTGCCGTGCTGGTGATGACCGGATTCGGCACAGTTGAAACTGCCATCCGTGCCCTGCGTCAGGGGGTGGATGGACTTTTGCTGAAACCATTCGAGACGGGCGAGGAATTGCTCTCTACTGTGCGGCAGGTGCTCACTGATAACCAGCGCAAACGCGATACAGCCCGTATGCAGGCGCTGCGTCCGTTGTTCAACGTTACAGAAACGCTTTTCTCGGAGACCGATCAAAGCAAATTGCTCGACCTCATTCTCAGCGCAATTCGAGATCATCTCCACTGCTCGAACGCTGCATATTACCAGGTTGAAAATGGGATGGTCTTCACCATGGCGCATCGTGGCCGCGTCCTGCACGTGGATGGAGTCAATTTTGCCACGCAGCTCATAAGCCGTGTGGATGCAGATGGCAACCCGATCGTGATCAACGCGACCGGTCCAGGCGAGGAGGCCGCCCAGTCGCTTCTTTCCACGCTTGGGCTTGGCTCAGCGGTCCTGATTCCGATCGCACGTTCCAATCTGCACAGCGTTCTGTTCGCCGCCCGCGATGCCAGCGGAGCCCCATTCCGGGGCGCCGACCTTGAAATGTTCTTCGTCCTGGCCAGGCAGGCTGTTGTGGCGATGGAAAATGCACGCCTCTATGAAGACCTGCGGGCGTATGTAAAGCGTGTGGAGGAATCGCAGCAGGCTTTGCTGCGTGTCGAAAAAATGGCCGCTGCAGGACGGCTCACGGCTTCCATCGCGCATGAGGTCAATAATCCGCTCCAATCGGTGCAGAATTGTCTGCACCTGGCCGGGCACGATGGAGTATCACCTGAGAAGCGCAGGGAATATATAGAACTTGCCAAGAAGGAGCTCGACCGTTTGATGAAGACGATGCAGCGTATGCTTGATTTTTATCGCCCAGGCGCGGTGCGCGTGGAACAGGTCGATCTGGTTGAATTGTTAGGCCATGTATTGAGCCTGACATCACAACAACTGGGTCAAAGAAACATAGTGGTAAAAACGGAGTTGCCTGAATCATTGCCCATGGTGTATGCCGTGAGCGGCCAGATCCAGCAGATCTTTTTTAATTTGATCCTGAACTCGCTGGATGCCATGCCGAGCGGCGGTGAACTGACCATCCATGCCCGCGCACTAAAAAATGGCGTTGAAATAATTTTTGAGGATAATGGTCCTGGTATCCCTGAAGAGCGCCGCGAAAATATTTTTGAACCGTTCTTCAGCACCAAGGAAGGTGGGACGGGTCTTGGACTGACTGTGAGTTACAATATTGTCACCGCCCATGGCGGTACGCTCGATCTCCTCGACGGCCATGGTTCTGGTGCTTGTTTTAGATTATTCCTACCGATGGGAGATAAACAATGAAGTCGAACATTCTTGTAGTGGATGACGAACCGGTTGCACGCCAGTCATTAAGTGACATTCTGCGTCTAGAGGGATATACGGTTAACTCTGTTCCAAATGGACAGGCAGCGGTCGAGTATGTCCGCACACATCCCGTTGAACTCATGATCGTTGATCTGCGCATGCCTGGCATGGATGGACTGGAAGTGGTACAGGTCATAAACCAGGTCTCTCCTGAGACCGAGGTAATTTTGTTAACTGCATTTGCCACAACAGAATCGGCGGTGCAGGCACTGCGATTAAGAATACATGATTATCTTCTCAAGCCTGCCCCGCCAGCACAGGTTCTTAACAGCGTCAAGAAAGGTTTATCCCGGCGGGATGCGCGCCTGAAGCTGCGTGGCGGCACATCCACATTGGACGTGGAGGATGGCCCGATCGAGTTTTCCCTGAAGGATGGCACGCACATTGATCTCTCGCGGCGCCAGGTACGAAAGAAAGACCAGGTGGTCCATCTGACCCCTGCAGAAGGGCGCCTGTTGCGCGTATTGATCGAGAACCCGGGCCGGGTCTACTCGCACCGTGAACTGGTCCTCCTTGTCCAGGGATACGACACCTCGCAGCGTGAGGCACCCGAAATTCTACGCCCGTTGGTCAGTCGCTTGCGTCACAAACTGGACTTGTTTCCCACACTCTCTGAGCGAATTGTCAGTGTACGAGGCACGGGCTACTTGTATGAAGGGGATAAGTAATAGCGGGCGATTTTGCTGAATGGAATCTGGATACATGTCTATAGTTGCCAGATTATAAAGACGATCAAAAACCACCGGGTACAGCGGTGGTTTTTTAGTGCTTGTGAAAATCAGCGGGAAAATCAGGCGGCTGGAGCCAGCTTAATAATCCATGCGTGTGGATGGGGTGGGAAGGGGGCCTCTCAAACCATACCAACAGGAGACTTACTCCAAGCCCTGCTGTTCCAAGCCACTGCAGTTGAGTCAGGCTTTCACCCAGCAAAAGATGACTGAAGATAATAGCGACCAGTAATTCACCCAGACCTAATAGGGCTGTCTGCATTCCGCCGATGTGTTTAACGCCAAGGAAAAGCAGTAATCGTGAAAAGAACGTGACAACAGTAAGCCCCAGGACAGGAGCCCAGGGAACTGCGCCGGCGGGCCATGATCGATCAAAAATAAAATAGGCAGGTATGACGATGATGCTCATGGAGATGAGGGTATACACTGTCACGGTTGGAGCGGGTACATCGTAGAGGACGCGTTGGTTAATGGGCAAATGAAGCGCGTAGAGGATTGCAGCAATCAACATAAAAAGCACTCCCCACAAGTCAATCTTCCCGGCGTCGGCTCGCGTGAGGAGGAAAGCCGACAGGCTCGCGATAACAATCCTGAATACAGTTAACTTTGATGGGGATTGTTTATCCAGTTGGAGCCAGAATGCCACGAAGAATGGGTAAAGTGCATACAGCATTTGAGCAACACTGGCATTAAGTTTGCTTAGCCCAATATAGTAAAAGATAGACCCAATCCCATTAATGGCCCCTGCCAGGGCGCACCCGAGCAATCCGGCGGGGTATATATATAGGAATTTGCGCTTGAAGACTGCCATGATGAGCAGGAGCAACGAGGCTGCCAGGCCGGTACGCAACGCTACCACTGCATATGGCGAGAACTTGTCCACTCCCATGGCAGCTTTGCCGAATACAGGAGCCAGCCCGAGAAAGAATGCAGAAATCAGGGCGGCATTAATTCCAGTGAGTCGACCTTTATGCATTTTAATCTTCCTACCTGATGACCTCTCAGAATACAGCAGCGGGCAACAACACTGCCCATCGTTGTCTTCTACATAGCTTTATCGGATCAGTGCACGCACCTCTTCAAGGAATTCGTCGTTAAGAAAATCACCCTTCATCATAAGGGATTGGATTTGTCCCTGCAGGCGCGCCTTTTCATCTACAGTCAGTTCCTTTGCCGTTGCAACAATGACGGGGATATTAGCAGTCTCTGGCTTGGAACGGAGTTCATCAAGGGCAGCAAAACCGTCCACTTCAGGCATCATCAGGTCAAGAATGATGAGGTCAGGGAGTTCGCGATTTGCGATCTCTATGGCTTCCCGTCCGTTTGTCGCTTCAAAGATTTCGAAATCACCCTGTGACTGGAGGATGCGTCGGATGAGGCGGCGCGCCTCGGATGTGTCATCAACCACAAGTACACGCGAGAAGCGGTTCGGTGTCACGTTATTCAGGGCGGAGAGCAATCCCTCCTGTGGGGTCGGAGCTTGTTCATCCTTCGAATGCAAGTCTACATCGCGCGTCCAGTTTTCACCAAAGAGGAATTGTTCGGCAGGTACCGTGTGCCCTGTACAGTTGACAACCACTGTATCTGTGGACTTAATAATACCGGCACGCACGAGTTTAAACAACCCTGCAAATGCGGCACCGGAGGCTGGCTCTGCAGAAATGCCTTCCATTTTTGCCAGGACATGCATGGCGCGGAAGGACTCCTCATCACTCACGCTTTCGAATACGCCGTGTGTTTCATCCACTTGTTTCCGAAGCATTACATAGGTGCGTCCCGGGTCGCCTGTGGCAAGTGTCTCAATGCGTGTCCTTGGCGAGAGGACAGGCTCTGCTTTTTCGAGACCCTTTTTCCAGCTCAACACCATCGGTGCGCAGCCCTCTGCCTGAATGGGGCCCAGTGCAGGGATGCGATCTATCAGTCCCAGCTGCTTTAACTCCGTAAAGCCCTTGTACACGCCCAGAGGGCCCATACCACCGCTCACTGCCTGGATGTACCAATCGGGTGTGCGCCATTTGGGCTTATCTGGGGTAGAGTCCGCGGGAGGTCCCTGATGCATGGTTAGTTGTTCAGCGATCTCAAATGCAAGAGTCTTCATCGCTTCGACAGCTGTGACCGTACGCGCACCCATATCCTGGTAAAGTCCGCGCTGACGTGCAAATTCTGCAGCAACCTGTTTTGCTTCATCGTATGAGCCAGTGATCTTTACCACCTGACTCCCGTATAAGGCGATCTCACGCATTTTGACCCCAGGTACAAGGCTGGTGACGAACGCCCACAGCTTGATCCCTGCCCGGGCCGCATACGCCGATAGCGCGATGGCAACATTGCCTGTCGATGCAGCGACCATTTCGGTCACGCCACCTTCCTTGAGAGCAGCGATCGTGACAGCTGCCTGCCTGTCTTTGAACGAGGAGGTTGGTCCCTGACGTTCGTCCTTGATGAACAGGTTTGGCAGGCCCAACATCATGCCCAGGTTCACCGCCTGAATAAGGGGTGTGCCGCCTTCGCCGAGCCCCAGCTTGGGATTGGGATTGCGAATCGGCAACAACTCACGGTAACGCCAAAGATCAAAGGGACGGTCCTTAATCTCTGAGGGAAAGGTCTTCGAAACTTCGCTCAAATCGTATTCTGCCGCGCGCCACTGGCTGCTACAGTTTGGGCAGTGCATCGAACTGGGTTCAAAGGGCCCGGCATGTCCACAATCGAGACATCTGATTACAAATGACATATAAAGAAGTTCTTCCTTTTTTGTGATGAGCAAAAAGTTTTAGGCTACGATTCGCTTTAATGCATCTTCGATGGTTGAAATCAATTCACCCTCTTCAAGCGAACCCTTGGTGATCAGGTGCTGCCCATAGTCGTCCAATTGCTGTTGCTGCTCCATGGTGAGGCCACCGCCGCTTACGACAAGAACGGGGATATTTCGCAGAATGGGATCATCGTGTAGTTTTTCAAGGATGGAGAAGCCATCCATATCGGGCATGAAGAGGTCAAGGATGATGGCATCCGGTGCTTTTATATTGAGCGCCTCCCATCCCCTGCGACCACCTTTGGCAAGGATTGGCTTGTATTGTCCGTTTTCATTGAGAATTTTTTCGATCAGGCGCAGGTCGTTGGGGTCATCGTCAATCACCAACACTTCATGGATCCTGCCATCCCTGTTTAATCGGTCCAACGCGTGGACCAGATCCTCCTCGAGAATCGGCTTTACCAGGTAGTCTGCCGCTCCAAGGCTGAAGCCTTTATCTGCCTGCTCCATAATGGAACAAATGACGACCGGATAATCCCGCGTAGCGGGATCAGATTTGAGGTCCGTAAGAACCGACCAGCCGTCCTTGCCGGGCATCATGATATCGAGGGTCACGGCAAAGGGTTTGAGTTCCAGGATACGTTCCTTTGCTTTCGACGCATCGGTGAGTGGGACAACATGATATCCCTGCGGGTTGAGGTAGCGTTCATACAGGCTGATCACCTGCGGGTCATCGTCAATGGCAAGAATGATTTTCTTGCCGGCAGGGATTTCCTGCTGTGGCTGGTGATAGAGGGGCAGGGTGAACCAGAACGTTGAGCCTTTCCCCACTTCACTATTGACGCTAATGCGACCCCCATGCAATTGGACAAGGTTCGCGCAAATCGAAAGGCCGAGGCCAGAACCGCCACTCTTGCGAGTCGCAGAGCCATCCACCTGCGAGAATGCCTTGAATAATTTTTCCTGATCCTCGAGCGAGATGCCGGGACCTGTATCTACTACATTGATCAATGCTTCCATACTTCCGGAAGGACCCTTTTGTACAGAAGCTTGAATGGTGATAGAGCCTTCGTCCGTGAATTTGGATGCATTGGAGATCAGGTTCAACAACACCTGGCGCACGCGCATGGTATCGCCACGCACGGTAGGCATGTCAGGCGGGATGCGCTGTAACAGTTGAACGGATTTCTCTTTGACGAGACCTTTTGCCGTGGAAAGAACGCTTGTTGTCATATCTGCCAGATGGACCTCTTCAAAGTTGAGTTCCATTTTGCCGGCTTCAATGCGGGCCAGATCGAGGATGTCGTTGATCAAACCCAGCAGATGCTGGCCTGAATTATAGATGGCGGTCAGGTCCTGCTGTTGCAGATCGGTGATGGCTCCATCAATTCCCTTGAGAATGACCCTTGAGAAACCAATGATGGAGTTCAACGGTGTGCGGAGCTCGTGGCTCATGTTCGCCAGGAACTGACTCTTGAGCTGGTCCACCTCCCGCAGGTCTTTGATCAATTGCTGAGATAGTTCATAGGAACGGGCATTGTCGATGGCTACTGCCACCTGGTCTGCCAGTGATTGGAGCACAGAAATGTCGTCTGCGGTGAAGGCAAAGGTCTGCATGGATTGAATATCAATCACGCCCACAATGCGGCTACCGATTTTCAGAGGAATGGCGACTTCCGAATTCGTATCTGGCAGGAGTGGGTTAGGCTGGTAAAGTGACTCGTTTGAAGTGTCGTTCACCAGTACAGACTCTCCGCTTTCGGCCACTTTGCCAACGATCGATGCGGAGCCCACAATGATTGAATGTCTGTGGGCCTTCATTTTGTCGCCTGCTTCACCCGTTGCCTCCTGAAGACGCGTGTTAAACCCGGTCTCTTCGGTAATGTATATCGAGGCGAAGTAAAAGCCGAATCGTTCACTGATCAGGCTGACGGTTCGCGTGAAAATCGTGTTAAGGTCGAGCGTCGATGTAACGAGACGTCCGATTTCTGACGATGCAGCCAGATAATCATTGCGGCGCTGAAGGATTTCCTCCGATTTCTTTCGCTCGGTAATGTCCTGGTGGACGGCAAGGAAACCAATGATCGTGCCGGTTTCATCCAGAATGGGGCTGTTTGTCCGTGCAACTGGGATTAAACTGCCATCCTTTCTTTTGTTGATGAGTTCCCCGGAAACCGTGCTGCCCGCCAGCAAAGTATCCCAGAACTGCGTGTACTCTTCGTTCGTCGTGACGCCTGATTTAAGAATACGTGGTGTCTTCCCAATTACTTCTGCAGGCGAAAAACCATAAACGTTTTCAAATGCCGGGTTCGCATACTGTATTCCACCGTCCAAGTCGGTGATAAAAACAACATTGTCGGAACGGTCAATGCCCAGTTTGAATTTTTGTATGTCACGCTCGGCCTTGAATCGTTCAATGGCAGATGCGACTTGTGGTGCCAGCACAGACAGGATGCTGGTGTGCCTTTCCGTGATCCTTATTAAAGAATTGCCATAGGTTTGAATGGCAATCACCCCAGTGACAATCTGTTTGGAGCGCAGAGGTACGCCAAGCCAATCCACACTGGTGGCGCCGTCTCCGACCACTTCACCCGCTCTTGTAAGATCTGCAAAGATTTCAGGAGTCGTGCGTAACGGTTTGCCTGTGCGGATGACGTAGCTCGTCAGTCCTCTGCCAAGTTTTCTTGGTGACCAATCGTCGTCCAGCTCGTCCATATGATAAGGGAAGCTTATCATGCTGGATGCAGCATCGTACAATGCAAGATAGAAGTTTTTCGCCGGCACCAGAGCTCCAATGGCTTCATGGACCGACTTCATTAGTTCCTCGATGGTTCTGGATGTGAGGGCGCTTTCAGAAATGTGCGTGATCGCTGTCTGAGTAAGCTCATTCGTCTTGCGGTCAGTAATGTCCTGGGACGAACCTGCCACCCTGAATGGATTCCCGCTAGATTCACTTTCCACGCGATATATTGTGTTGACCCACATAACCCTACCGTCAGGCGTCTTGTAGCGAACCTCAATGGAAACATCATTTTGGCCATGCACTGTTTCAAGAGCAGCCTGTATTGACTGCGTGACTGTTGGAAGATCCTCTTCGACTACAAATTTCTCCAATGTTTGTTGCAGGGGTAGTTGATGACCACCTTCCTGTTGGGCGGTTGTGTTCAGCAGGGCAAAGAATTCATCTGTCAGCGTAATGCTTTGCGTTTGAAGATCAACCTCAAAGTAACCGATGCGAGCAATACGCAGGGCCTCGGATAATTCCGCCTGGCTGGCGGTGACGTTTTTGAAAAGTGCAGCGTTTTCAATGGCGATGGCAGCTTGCTGGGCGAGACTGTTCAAAAAATTCAATTCGGACTGGACGAAGTCCAGATCCTTGCCTGTCCGCCATACACCCATGATGCCGGTGACTTTATCCTTTAGCATGATGGGCACGCCCATCAGATGTTCAAAATCTCTTTCGATTGTGCCAGGAATCGTTATCACATCGTCTCGATGAGACGCGTCATTGACAATGCGTCCCTCCTTCAGGTTTATGATAGATCCTAGAATTCCTCTGCCTCTTTGAATAGGATCGCCTTTAATCTCTTCGATGTCGAGGCCGGAAACAGCGATGGCTGTCCATAGATTTCCCTGTTTATCAGGCAGGTAGACGGCGCAGCTTTCCGTGCGTAACAGGTCCCTTGCATAGGATGCGATACGCTCAAGGACTTGTGTCAAGTCGAGAGTTGCCGAAATTTCTCTGCCGACCTCTGCCAGGGCAGCAGTTTCCTGAGCGCGGCGTTGCGCTTCATCAAACAGTCGGGCATTTTCCAGTGCAATGGCAGCCTGGCTGGCAATGGTAGCGAGAATATCCCGATCATGCTCATCGTAGAGGTTTGGCCTGTCAACGCTTTGAACAGCGACGACACCCAAAACCCTGTCACCAATCAACATGGGCACACCCAGCCAGGATTGCGATGGAGTCTCGTCATCGTCGAGGGGCACAAAGTTAACCCCAAGAGTTTTCATATGGCCAGGCACATCTTCAGGAGCGAAGACAGTTTTCTTGTTGTAAATAATATGATCCGTAAACCCGGAGCCGGTTACCTTGCTGGAATTGAGTTGAAGGCGGGTTCCCTCTTCAAATGCGACAGGATAGGACTTCTCCAGGTTCTTTTCATCATATAGGGCAATATAAAAATTACGGGCATCCATCAAACGCGCCGTGTACTTATAAACAATTTCAGCAATACTCTTGGGATCAAGGTTGCTGGATAGTTCATTCCCCATTTCATTCAGGACCGCGAGTTCCGCCGCGCGTGACTGAGTTTCCTCGAATAGGCGCGCGTTTTCAAGAGCCAGCGAAAGTTGGTCGGCCACCTGCTTGACCAATAAATGTTCATCCTGACTCCATCTGCGACTCTCGGTCTCACCCATAACCTGCAGAGTGGCCCAGGTATTCTGCCCTGTCTGAAATGCCAAAGACATTACCGAAGAATTTGGCGTTGAAAGGGCATCAGCCATTTTCAGAGAGTGTCTTGATTCTGTAACAGGCTCAGTTTCCACTGGACGAGGCGTTTTTTCTGCCGGGACGCGTGTACGCGGCTCAGGTTTTGGATCTGCTGCAGCCTGTTCAGGATTTATATTTCTAAAAAGATTATTGAGCCGCTTGGCGATTGGCTTCTTCTTTGGCATATTCCATTAGCTCCTGGGCAAGGACTCGATACTGTTGTGAGCCGCGGCTTGAAGGCTTATATTGTGTGATCGGTATACCGGCAATTGGGCTTTCGCGAAGTTTTGTGTCTATTTCTATCACCGTGGTAAAAACGCCGTGACCAAATGTCGTTTGTAACTGTTCAAAGATATTGCGATGCGTTCGATTTCGGCGATCCAGCAGCGTGACAAGAATGCGGTACGCAAGGTTTGGATTGCTCTCCTGGCGCACACGCCGAATTGAACCCATCATATTGCGCAGCGCATAAGCCGAAAAATACTCGGCTTGTGTGGGGATGATCAGCAGGTCTGCCGCAGAGAGCGCATTCAGCGTGATGGCTCCCAATGCCGGGGGACAATCGAGCAGGATGTAATCGTACGGAAGCGAAGCATTCTCAAGAGAATTGCGAAGTGTGGATATGTAATTACTGCGCATTGGAAGAAACTGCTCGGCATTTTCAATACGGCCATTGGATGGCACCAGATCCAGGTTGTTTACTTCACTCCTTCGAATGGCTGTCCGCAGCGCGGCATTCTCAACCAGAACATTGGCCGATGTGATCTCTGCCTCGCCAGGTTCAAGCCCCAGTGCGAGGCTGAGGTTTGCCTGAGGGTCAAGGTCGATTAACAAGACGCGGTGATTTAATTCAGCGAGAGCCGCGCCCAACGACAGGGTGGATGTCGTTTTTGCGACGCCGCCTTTTTCATTTGACATTGCGATTGTGAATGCCATCTTTCCTCTTTTCCGCTGAACTATTCAGCACCTTTTACGGTTTGGGGAACAATTTCCACGTGGCTTGCACCCAGCGCGACACGTAGTTCTTCTATTGCGGTCTGGATCATGGCTTGTGGATTATTTGCACTGCGGATCTTGCCGGTAATATCAGACACCATTCTTTCGCGTTCCGCGCGGCGCGTTGTCTCATCGAATAAACGGGCATTTTCCGCAGATATGGCCACACGCTCTGCAACCGCCTTGATAAGATCAAGCTGATCCTGATTCAAATCATCTCGGGATGGAGATTGTACAACCAAATTCCCAATGGTCTCTCCGCGCAACTCGATCGGGACAACGACGCGGGTTGTTTCCGTTTGTATACTTTTGTTTTTACCGTTGGCTGTTTCTGCCATGTCAAGCAGCTTGTCAAGTGGCGAAGCGCCAGCGATGGTGTACCGGAATCCGAGCAGATTTTGCTCCGTTGGCAGCCTTCTCCATGCCTCGCGCGTCGTCTGCCGACTGACGGCCTCAGACTCGGCCAGCGCCCGGCGAGTCTCCTCAAAGAGACGTGCGTTCTCAATTGCCAGGCTGACCTGATTGGCCAGCAGACTGAGCATTTGAACGTCATCATTTGCAAAGGCTCCCTTTTCGGTGCTTTGTACATCCAGCGCACCAACGATATGGTCACCACTCTTGATTGGAACTGCCATCTCGGAGTGTGTTTCTGGCAGTTCCAGGTTGTTGAAATACACGGCATCTTTTCCCACATCCAGGGCGATGCGTGGGCTGCCCGTACGCGTAACAGTTCCTACAATTCCCTGTTCACCCACACGCAGGCGGTGATTGCGCCGGAGCATTTTCTTTCCGCCTTCACTATTTGTAGCGCTCAATATTGCATATTCATTGACATCATCAAGCAGGAAAACGCCCACGTGATAGTAGCCGAACTTTTCGCTGATCACTGCGGCGATATTGGGCAAAAGTTCCTGCAGGTCACGTACTGAACTGATAGCTTGAGTGACCTGTGCAACTGCTTCAAATTGTGCTGCCCGCCTTTGTATTTGTTGGTTTGCGATTTCCAAATCCTGGGAACGTTTTGCCAGTTCACCCGTGCGTCCTTCCACACGTTCTTCGAGTGAAGCGCTCAGACTCTGAAGTTCACTGTTACTCTCGATTAGCCGATGCTCGCCAGTACGGGCGCGCTCAAGTGCGGCACCAATACTGTTGGATGCAAGTCTTAGTATCATTCCAATAATCACAAAACCAAAGGCATAGGTTAGGATTGAAACCTCAATGGAGGGTGCTTGCACCATCTCCTTGAGCAAGCCTTTGGAACCGGCGTACGTGACCGCCCCAAACAACAGGCTGCTGACCAGCGACGTGATGATGGCAGCATTGCCACCCAAAAGCAAACCGGCAATCACAACGATCAGTGGGTAGTAGATGACAACTGCCCTCGGCTCACCACCGTTCAAATATCCAAAGCAAACGGCGATGGCTGTCAGGAAGGCAATAAACGCAATGCTTACAGGCCTAATGTATCCACGTCGCATGAAGAAAAGCATCAGCAGGAGCGGAAGGATAAAAGCCAAAAGTACTGGCACCAGGATCACCTGGTTGTTGGGCAGTCGTACTGCATTGATCAAGAGAATCACTGGAATAAAAAACTGAATCAGGATGATTGTGTTAAGCAGATCTGCCAGCCGTGTCTTTTCCTCATCGCCAGCAAATATGGGAGGGGCAAATAACCGTTTCATCATGTTATTCCTGTTTTCCATTGTTCTGGAATTGAATGACCACCTCTGAGCCTGGCAGTGCACGTCCCAATTCTTCCACAGCTGTTTGTAAAACGTTACGCATATTAATGGATGCGCCGATCTTGGCAGTTACCTCGCCAATCTTTTGCTCTTTTGCGGTCTGGCGCTGAGATTCAAACAGGAGACGGGCGTTATCGAGTGCAAGAGCCAGCCGGTCGGATATGACTTGCGCAAGATTGATTTCATCCTGATTCCAGCGACGATCCTTTGTTGGCGCTTTAATGTTGAGGACGCCAATGATCTGGCCGCGTAGCATTATTGGAACTGAAACTGAAGGCAACGATTTTTCGTTCGGGCCTGTGACTACGATCTGTCCATTTTGTAATGTCCGCTTGATTTCATCAGATTCAACCCTGAATTCAAGGGGTTTACCGCTTGCCATTGACTGGATATATCCAATCTTTAATCTATTTTGAATGAATGTCTTCCATTCCTGGCGCAGATACTGGTTATAGAGGGACTGTACTTCATCAAGTGCCTGTTTATTCTGTCCAAAAAGGCGCGCGTTGTCGATTGCGATGCTGATCTGATCTGCGAGGATGCTCAGCGTTTTGATATCATTTTCTATAAAGGCAGCGGGCTTTGTACTTTGCACATCCAGTACTCCAATCGTCTCACCACGCACGTGTAGAGGCAGAGCCATTTCGGAGCGTGTCAAAGGAAGATCGGGGTTATCAAAGTAAACAGCATCAGTCCCCACGTCGAGCGTGATACGTGGTTCACCTGATCTGGCAACATTGCCCACAATACCCATCTGCCCGGCTTCCAGGCGGTGTCCGCGCGCGAGCATTTTTTGTCCGCCCTCACTATTGGCGGCTTGCAGTACCGCATATTGATGGGTACTATCCAACAGGAAAATGCCTACATGATAAAAATCAAATTTTTCACTCACAAGGCGGGTAATCAGTGCCAGTAGTGTTTCGAGTTTTTGTTCGCTTGAAATGATGCGTGAGACATCACTGATGGATTGAAGCTCCTGAGCTCTACGTTCGCTCAGCAGGCGCGCCATTTCAAGATCCGCTGTGCGTTCCGCCACGCGGCTTTCAAGGCCACTTAATGTGTCCTTGAGCCGGTTTGTCATATGGTTGAATGCCTCCGCGAGGGTATTGATTTCATCCCTGGTGTTCACCTTTGCACGTGAGGATAGATCTCCTGCTGCAATTTGTTCAGCGGTGGCGGCAAGGCTGGAGATCGGATCGATAATTGAACGTGCAACCACAAAGCCCGCCAAGGCAACAAAAATACCGGTGATCAAGGTGATCAGCACGATTATGCGCCTGTTCGCTGTAACAGCTTCAAGTGCAATAGCTCTCGGTTGTACAAAGGCAACCTTCCAAAGTGTTCTCCGTGATCTTGCCACACTGACTTCAACGGGTTCACCCCAGGCTGCATCCATGCCTGAGAAGAAAGGGTTTGTTCGCGATAAAGCCAGCAGGTTTTGGGAAAAATCAGGCATTCCCAGAGCAATATTTTCGATGGTGAAATTTGATGTTCTAGCTTGTACTGACAGCAGATTGAAAGTATGCTGATCAGGCTTGACTAATGTGTGTGATACCCATTCAGGATTTATCCCGTGTGATAAGACGATGTTGTGCTCATCAAGCAGGATTCCATAGGATGCCTGGCCAGCAAAGCTGTTATTCTTCACGATAATGTCATCCAGTAGCGATGAGCGGAATCTGACACGCAGTACACCCAGAATGCTTCCGTTTTCGTCGTAAATCGGCGTCCCAATATAAAAGGATTTTTCCAGGGAACCTGGCGAACTCCGTACTGGCGTGACAATGGTGGTTCCTTTGGTTAGAGGGACGAGGAAGTAATCTCTGTCGGATTTATCCATGCCCATGTCACTTGTGAAGGTGTCAACAAGATCAATCCCTTGTCTGTTCAACAGTGCATAGGAACCGATGTTGATGGAATCACTTTGAGCAAGGGCATTTAGAAGTGCCAGCATGTCTGCCTTTGTTGCTTCCTGTTCTTCAGAGGATGCTTTGAGAAAATCGATAATGTCAGGAATTTGGGCGTCAGCCGTCAATTTATACGTGTTGTAATCAACATACAAGTCGATTTCATCCACCGTGTGGTGAGCCGCTGAGAAGAGTGCCTTCTGCGTTTCCTGCCTAAAGGCCTGCTGTGTAAAATAGGTTAAGAAGCTTGCAACTACAACAATGGAAACCAGACCCGTGCCTAATGCCAGAATAAGAAGTTTTGGACGGATGGAAAGATTGCGATATTGAAAGATAACTGCTGCTACAAGCATCAAACCCAGGACAACGGATGCCAGGCGTGTAGCAATTACATCTTCTGCAAGCGCAGGGACGCGTATTCCCGTCCAAAACGTATCCAACAGGATAATGGATATTGTGCCGGCGATGCCTACGCCCAAGGCAGTAAGTGCACTTTCTCCTTTAAGGATCTGGAGGGGTACAAATAAGGTAATGGCAAGCAAAATAAATGCAGATGGGAACCCATATCCCTCAGCCTGTGAGGATACAACCAGCAACCCCGTAAGGGCGCCAATCAGGATTATCCACGATGCTTGTTTCGCTCTGCCAAAAAAGATCAAGCCCGCGCACACAAGCGACAAAATGGATAAAGACCCTGGGATGGCGTTGACAAGCGCGTACTGAAGATTTGGAGCGTCCAATAAGGTATCGAAGACTGCACTGGCAAATATGC
Organism: Anaerolineales bacterium; assembly: GCA_031389865.1. Lineage (GTDB taxonomy): Bacteria > Chloroflexota > Anaerolineae > Anaerolineales > Villigracilaceae > Defluviilinea. The sequence continues at coordinate 19,441 of JANMSY010000502.1, forward strand.
CCAGCAGGACTGCCATAAGCAGGACGATCCAAAAGACCCGTCGCTCCATGTTTGACAGGGCTGAATAGCGATCCTTTAGCATGGTTGTCTCAATTTCCTGTAATGCCCGGCCATGTGTTTAGTTTTCCTCACTGGATAATTCGGGGGTCTGCAATTGAACGATCACTTCCGAGCCGCCGAGCACGCGGCTAAGTTCCTCGGCTGCAGTCCGCAGGATGGATTCGAACTGGGTTGTGGAGCTGATCTTGCCCGAAATTTCCGATGTGACCCGCTCTATTTCAGCCCGTCTCCGTGTTGTTTCCAGGAGCATGGACGTTTCAATTGCCAGCGATAAGCGATCTGCCACTGCTTCCACAATGTCGATCTCATCCGGGTCCCAGTCATGTTCTGCAGGCATCTGTATGTTCATTACTCCAATTACCTCATCACGCAAATGGATGGGGATGGCGAGGGTGGGATTCTTTCCATTTTCGGCGACAGTCTGCCGGCTTGCAAGTGCCTGACTGATCAAGCTTGATGCTATGGGTTCATTCAAAGGTTTTAATGTGTTTCCAGATATCATGTATCCAATGCGAGTGGCCCGGGTTTGCAGCGTCTGCCATGATTCCCGTAGATAGGCACCAGACGTCTTCTGTGCCTCCATGAGCAGCGCCTGGGTAATTCCAAAAGAATGCGCATTTTGTATGGCGATGGCAACCTGGTCCGCCAGGGTGGAGAGCACTTCGATATCCTGCGGCTGAAACGCATTGGCTTCTGTGCTTTGCACATCCAACACACCTACAACTGCATTTGCTGTACGTAGAGGCAGTGCAAGCTCGGAACGAGTGTCCGGCAGGTCTGGATTGTCGAAGAACGCCGCGTCAGTCCCAACGTCCAGGGCGATGCGAGGGGTTCCGGTTGCCGAGACAAGGCCCACGATTCCAATCTGTCCCACACGCAGTTTGTGTCCGCGTTGAAGCATACGTTTTCCCCCCTCGCTGTTGGCTGCCGTTAGAAGTGCATATTCACGATTTTCATCAAGCAGGAAGATGCCCGTGTGATAAAAATCGAATTGTTGACTGATGACTTCCACCATGCGGGGCAGCAACGTCTGCAATTCCTGATTGGAAGTGGTGGCTCGTGCTACCTGGGCTATTGCTTCGAATTGTCTTGCGCGTCGATCATTGCCTTGGTTGGCAGACTGCAATTCGGAAGTTCTGCTGCCAACCCGGTCTTCCAGGGTAAGATTTAGTTCCTGAAGGCTCTTGTTCGATGCAAGCAAGGCCTGTTCACTCTTATTGGCTCGGCGGATGGCATCCCGCAGACTTGTCGTGCTGAAATAAATAAGAGTAGTAATTGCTAGAAATATAATGGAAAGATCGCGTGTGAAACTCAAGGACGACTGTGGTTGTGGTGTTATCAGTCCGTTGACTTCCAGCAAAGAAAGGGTCCAAATTGCGCCAATGCTGGCAAAAATGACCAGGCTTCCTGTCCGCCAACTCATGACAATGCTTGCCAGCAATCCGATGGCGATATACGCCACGACTATTACATCTCTCACGCCTTCCGCTGTGGCCGCCTGAAAGGTGATACCCAGCCAGGTCAAACCAACCACAATCATGCCACTCAGTCTTAAGTATCCTGCTCGCAGCAAATAAAGCGATAGCAGCATAACACCCGCAAGACCCATGAGAACAAGAAAAGTGTAGTTCGGTGTTCTCTCGATTAACTGGGGAATAATCGCAATAGCCAGCAGAACAAGTAGTATCAGCCCGAAGCCATTGATGAACCTGGCACGGAAATTGTCATCCTCATCTTCGAAGTGAGGCGGGCTAAATAATCTTTTGATCATTCAGTCTCCCGATCGCCATTGAACTGGATCGCGATCTCCGCACCCGGAAGAGTGCGAATTAATTCCTGTGCGGCAGTCTTGAGCAGCTGATCGATGTCACTCTGAGCGCTGAGCTTTGCCGAAATCTCGCCAATTCTCCGCTCCTTTGCAGCACGTTTTTGACTCTCTGCCAAAAGGCGGGCGTTCTCCATGGCGATAGCGGCGCGCTCGATAATAGCAGTAACCACATCCAGTTCATCCTGATCCCATCTGCGATTATCTGTGGAGTGGACATCCACCGTGCCGATGACCTGTCCTCTCAGTTTGACTGGAAGGGACAGGGATGCGCCTCGATTCTTTACCCGCGATTGTTCCTGCCCCAGGGAGCCTTCATGAGTACCATTACTTTTTTGTGTGTAAAGGAGCGTGGCTCGGGCTCCCGTATGGTGGATGCCCGCAAGTTTTTCATTTCGGACAAATTGCTGCCATCCGGTTTGAACCCACTGACGGGCGGCTGCGCCAGACTCTGCCAGTGCTTTCTGCGTTTCCTCGTACTGGCGCGCATTCTGGATGGCAATGCTAACCTGGTCAGCTAGCGCCGTGAGGATGTTAATATCTTCCTGCCCAAATGCATTTTCTTCGATGCTTTGAACGTCCAGAGCCCCAATTACTGTGTCGCCTGCCTTAAGAGGCAGGGCGATCTCAGAGTGCGTATCTGGAAGATCAGGATTGTCAAAGAAGACCGCATCCTGGCCAGTATTCAGAGCAACACGTGGTCTGCCGCTACTGGTTACAAAACCCACGATGCCAGTCTCTCCAATCCGCAGACGGTGATTACGCGCGAGCATCCTTTGCCCGCCTTCACTATTAGCGGCGCTCAACACCGCGTATTCCCGCCGTGGGTCCAGCAGGAAGATGCCGGTATGATAAAAGCCAAATTTTGTACTGATCGCCCTGGTGATTTGCGAAAGGAGTGTATCGAGGTCGCGCGTGGAGCTAATGGTGGCAGTGACCTCCGAAATAGCTTCAAACTGTCGGGCGCGATTCTCATTTTTTTCATTGGCCCTTTCCAGTTCAGCTGTGCGTTCTTCCACGCGGTTTTCCAGGTCTTGAAGCAGTTGACGCAGCTGAGATGTCATGGCATTGAATGCCTGGGCCAGAGTTCCGATCTCATCTTTTGAATTCACTGGCGCCTGCGCGTGCACATCGCCATCAACGATCTGATTGGCAACTGCTGTTAAGCGGATGATTGGGGTGGAGATGATCTGCCCGATTGCCAGACTGATCATAATTGACACAACAAGCAGGACGATCAGAATGATGGCAAGGACTCGAATGCCGGACTGGATTTGCGCCTGCGTTTCGCTTTGGGCGGTGATCATGGCGCCTTGAAGTTCCGAAACGGGCACTACCAATGCCAGACTATAGCCATTGGTTCGAATTGGTGAAAAAGATATGTATGTATCCACACCGTCCGCATTGATGATAAGAAGACCGCTTCCACCTGCAACCATGCGGCGGACTGCTGTCTGCAGCGTGTCTGAGCCTGTTCCGAGAATAGTCTGTTTGAAGAACTCTTCGTTGTCGATTTCATCTCGGTCCAGGCCAAATAATTTATATCCGGCAGAAGGCATGGAGAGAATGCGCCCCGCGTCGTCAATAAGAAATGCGTAGCCGGTCTTGCCCAGCTTCACTTCCTGCACTTGTCTTGTGATATCGGACAGTTGCATATCGGCCGCTACCACTCCTTTGAATTCGTTTCCGAAATACACGGGGGATGCAACAGTCACGACCAGGCCGCCTCCTGTTGCGTCCACATACGGGATGGTCCAGCGCGGCAGACCTTGGGGGTTGAACAGTGGTGAAGAGATCTCGAAATAAGGTCGTTGTGTGGCATCGAAGTCAGGGGGTAGTACCGAAGCAAGGTCTATGTTCGGGTAATAGCGGGTAAGACCTCTTGTATCAATGGCATAAACTGCCAGCAGAGATGGATGCGATTCCAAAATTCCAGGCGCATAAAAATCAAGGTAGGCTGAGGTGTTCAGATCGGCCAGCAGATCGTCGTTTACATCTGAATTCGCGGGGACATAGACTGATGAAGTATCAGTGGGGGAATTGCCATATTGTCCTCCATCTAATTGAATGAGGCTGGTCTGTGCATTCCAGTACTTGCCCTGGTTGAGTATATCCTTCCGGCTTTGAAGTGAAGCCCAATTTCGCGCGAGGTTTTCGACTTCTTCGCGCACATCGCTAAACGATTCATTGGTAATTTCGGCCTGTCTCTGAAGGGTATTGGTCAGTTGTTCTTCAGCCAGTAGGCTCACACTGGTTTCAAGTCTGCCTGAAAGGATCGTGGTAACCTGTCCGGTTTGGCTCGCGGCAAAAATGGCAAAAATGCCCAATGCTAATCCGCCGGTCGCCAGGATTCCCAGCACGATCTTGGTACGAATATTCAGATTAAAGAATTCCCTGGTGAAAAGGAAGAATAATAAAGCCAGCAGCGTTAAGGCAAACCCCCAACGGATGCCAGCCGAGCCAGCCAGTACTCGGCCATCAGAACCAAACACATCGATCAGCATCGATGCCGCGGCGGTGATCATGGCCACAACCAGAACACGTCTTATATGCTTGCGAGAAACAGCTAAAATGCCGATGCTGCCAATCAATGCCAAGGTACTGATCGCCAGGGGCGGCTGCAGGCCATTTTGCGTCAAAGGGGCAAGTATTGCTTGCAGTCCAACCGCTGAAATCAGCGCCGCACTGCCCAGGACAAGCCTGCCCCTGCTCGTAAACCAGGTCGCAGAAAGAGCAACCAGCAAAACAGCCGCGCTTGACAACAGTTGATCATTTCGGACGATACGAACGAGCATAACCACTGCCAAAACAACACTGATCCAGAGTATATAGCGTGTCTGTCGTTGCGTTTCAGAAGGAGCTGTTGTGTTTTGAATCGAATCCACGATCACTCCTTACTCTGGAAGCGAATGAATACTTCGGAACCGCCCAGGACGCGTTCCAATTCTTCCGCAGTGGTATGTAAAATGTTTTCAATGCTGATTGCCGTGCCGATCCGTGCAGTGGCCTCAGAGATGGCCTGTTCTTTTGCTGCGCGCCGGCGGGCATCCTGAAAGAGACGTGCATTTTCCATGGCAAACGCGGCACGTTCTGCGACCGCTTCCACAAGACTGACTTCATCCTCAACCCAGCGCCTGGACTCATCATTCGAGTCGATGTGGATCACACCGATGACTTCTCCACGCAGCTTGACTGGCACTGCCACCGTATTGCGCTTCTCTTCCGACCCGTTGGTTGCTCCTCTTACGATTTCACCGTTCTGTACTGCTGAGATAACCTCTGGAAATTTCAGGGCTTTCTCGAGCATCTCAATCCGTCCGCCATGGTAGCGGAAGCCTGGCTGCTCCGCTTTGGATATTGTGCGACTCCATTCAGCACGTGTAAACTCATCATAGACTTCCTGCACTTGTGTCAGCGCCGCACGCGTTTCAGTCAGCAGCCGTGCGTTCTCAAGGGCGATCGCCACCTGAGTGGCAAGAGTGGTCAGGACTTGCAAATCTTCATGAGTGAATGCGCCCGCTTCCCTGCTTTGTACGTCCAATACCCCGATGGTCTCACCTCTTGATCTCATTGGAAGGGCTGCTTCCGAGCGTGTTTCGGGCAAGTCTGGATTATCAAAGTAAACAGCATCCGTTCCAACGTCCAGTGCGATGCGGGGAGTTCCTGATTGTGCGCAGTAGCCGACCACGCCGGTTCCTAATTTCAGTCGATGACTGCGTTCAATCATGCGTCTTCCGCCTTCACTATTGGTCGCTTGCAGTATGGCGAATCTACGTTCATAGTCTACTAAAAAGATGCCTACATGGTAAAAGCCAAAATATTCGCTGATCAGTCTTGCTGCCGCGGGGAAAATTTCGGTTAAATCCTGTAACTGTGCAATGGTCTCTGCAAGTTCGGTCGTAGCCTGTAATTGCGCGGCCCGGCGTGACACCAGTTTATTGGCGGTCTCCAGTTCACGTGTTCGTTCTTCCACGCGAAGTTCAAGGTTTGTAGTGACATCTTCCAGATCACGATTGGACATTTGTAATTGATTCAGTCTGAGTTTTTCGATATTTCCCCGGAAATTTGCCAAAAGGATCAACACGAGCCCAATCATCGTAATGATCCCCATTTCCAGCGTCACATCATCTGGAATTGGGGAGCTGAAGAATCCAGTTGCAACTGCCGCCAGCGCTCCCACGTTCAAGCCAGTCAAAAGAAAGACTGCCCATGGGGAAAGGAAGGCGCTTGCAACGATCAGACTAAGAGGTACATAAATCAAGACCAGAAGTGCAGAGTCTGTTCCACCACTGCCCAGACTCATGGAACTGTAGGCGATTGCCGCGTAAGATGTTGAAAAAATGAAAATGCCCGCGCGATAAACTCTGGTTCTGGTGAGTGCATATGAGATCAGCGTTGTAACAAGCGTGAAGCCAATGCCTCCTGCGAAGGCGCCAGCCCACGATAGACCTGTCATTGTAAGGCGCGCCAGGGCTCCTGCGAAAGTGAAGAACACAATGGTAAGAAGGAAGGAAGCTGCCAGACGCGCGACGCGTTGTTCGCCGGTGTCTGTGATCGCGGCGGATGGGGCAGTCAACTGATTCCAGAGTCTTTGCCAGTTGGAACTGAGAGTTTGATGTCGTTTTGGTGCTTCGATCATCTCAATTTCCTTGCTCCGATTTCTTCTGTCGCGGGGGTGACTGATCCGGCTGAGTTTCAATACTGATCGGTGCGGACGGATTGACCAGTTGGAAGGAAACGGTTGAACCCTTCAGCGTCAGTCCCAGTTCCTCGACTGTGTCGCGCAGGATTGAATCAAGTTGGAAGGATGTGCTCAACTTTGCCGCCATGCCTGACAGGAAGGTCTCACGAACGGCCCGCTTCTGTGCGTCATCCAGAAGACGCGCTCCATCCAGGGCAAGCGCCGCTCGTTCTGCAGTGGCATCTGCCATGGCAAGTTCATCTTCCGTCCATTCCTTGGAGAGGTCGGAAGGCTTGATCTTTAAGTTTCCAATCGTGTGACCGCGCAGGCGCACGGGAACGCTCAAGATATGTTTTTGTGAGGAGGAGGATAGGTCCGCTTCCTTCAACGGCTCTGCTCTGATTCCATCATAGCGATAACCTCGTGTCTGGAGCGTTTCTGTATATTCCTTCCATTCATGCTCTGATGCCTGCATAAATGCAATATTTGCCTTTTGAAGTGCTCTTTGCGATTGCTCATACAAAAGCGCGTTTTGAATGGCAATCCCAATTTGATCGGCAAGAATGGAAAGAGTGGTTATGTCATCAGTGTTAAAGGCGTTGATCTCCGCCGACTGCAAGTCCAATATTCCAATAATTTGATTGCCAGATTTCAGCGGCAATGCCATCTCTGATCGGCTGTTCGGAAGGTCAGGGTTTACCGGAAATCTTGTGGCATCACTCATCTCAAGGGCGATATACGGCTGTCCTGTCTGGGCCACAAAGCCTATCGATTCCTTATGCCGCAAAGGTAGCCGGTATTCACGCGAAAGCATTCTCATACCGCCTTCTGAACTTGCAGACCGCAGGATTGCATATTGGCCCTGTTCGTCCAACAAGAAGACACCTACATGGTAGTACCCCAACTGTTCGCTAATAATACTGGCAATGGAAGACAGGAGATCTTCAAAATTGTGTATGGAGGCTGCTGTGCTGGTAATCTCAGCAATTGCACGGAGCTTTTCGGTGCGGTTTTCCAGTTGTTTATTGGCAGAGATCAGTTCAGCCGTACGGTTTTGCAGTTCATTTTGGGCAAGGTTCAACTCTGCATTTGTTGAAGCCAGTTCCTGCAAACTGCCCCGCGACCTCTTGAGGGCATTTTCCAAGCCATTGATCAACAGGTAAATGATTACGGCATTGAATGCAAGTACGAACGTTATATCCTGGGCAAAAGATGTCGCCGGATAGGGGAGGGCAGTAATGAGACCGTTCGCTTCCGCATATGCGAGCCCAAATCCCGAAAAAATGCTCAACACGGTAACAATCAAAGACGCCTGCCAGCCAAGCAGTAGGCCGGCCATAAGAATGATCGTAAAGTTTGTAAGGTAGGATGAGTCCCGGACTCCATAACCAGTTGCAGCAATACCATTCGTTGCACCCCAGATCAAGACCACCAGCAGGACAGATGTGAGGTAAACATAGCCTTTTCTTAGGAGTACCAGGCCCACAAGGCAGATCATAGTAAGCCCGCTGATGATCAAGTCCACGTACGAGAAACCACGTTAGCCAAGAAATGCCCTGATGATTGTTTCATAGGCAACTGTGATCACTAAAAACGTCGATGCAATCGCGTTCGCGTATCTCGCCTTGCGCGTTTTATCCACATCTTCTGGAAAGGTCGGAGGGGTAAAAAATACTCGTACTTGATTCAACATGATCTACCTGTTTATAAAATTACGATTGAAATGCCTGCTGGTCATTGTGGCTGATTTCCAAAGTGACCTCGGTCGCGCCACTGAGCTTGCGTCCCAATTCTTCCACTGCAGCCTGCAGGATTGAGTCGATATCGCTTACTGAGCCGATCTTTGCTGATATCTCGCCAATTGAACGTTCCCTTGAGGCGCGTCGTTGTGCGCTTTCCACCAGGCGGGCATTTTCCAGTGCAAGCGCGGCACGTTCTGCAGCAGCTTCGAGTAGTGCAATTTCATCAGCTGACCATTCGCGGCTGCCCTTTTTAGAACGCACATCCAGGACGCCAATGGTCTGCCCTCTCAATTTGATGGGGACTGCAATGGTGGAGGAGGATCTCTCAAGTGAGAGACTGCCGGTTTGGATGACCGGTTTCACGTGGTCGCGCTTTGCCTGTTTGTCCAGCGGCATAACCTGTTTGCCATCAAAAACGAATCCATTGTGACGGGCCTGTTGAACAAAACTGCTCCATTCCTGTTTTACATATTTATCAAAGGTGGCCTGAGAATCTCTTAAGGCTTTTTGAGCCTGACCATACAAGCGTGCATTTTCAATGGCAATTGCTATCTGGTCGGCCAGCGTATAGAGCACGAAAATGTCATCCTGTGAGAACGCGTTCGTTTCAGTGCTCTGCACGTCCAAAGCACCAATTACGCGTCCAACTACTCGCAGGGGAAGCGCCATTTCTGCACGAGTCTCTGGAAGGTCGGGGTTGCTAAAATAAGCCGAATCAGCTGCAACGTCCAGAGCGATGCGGGGTTCACCGCGCGAGGCTGCATACCCCACAATGCTGTCAGAATCCAGTGGCAGCCGATGTCCACGATTCAACATCGCAATTCCGCCTTCGCTGTTCGCGGCTTGCAACACTGCGTATTCACTGGCTTCATCCAGAAGGAAGATGCC
>JANMSY010000613.1:0-5059 GCA_031389865.1 Anaerolineales bacterium
GCTGGTCGAGTAGCTCCGAATGTTCGTAGAGGGGCGTATCGAGACCACAAATTGGCAGGAAATCACTGTTTCACCGGTACCCTTTGGTCTCGATATGGCGGAAAAACGCCGCCTACTCGACCAACGGACCACTTTTCAAACCAAGTGTCAGGTGGCTATTTTATTTCATGGTTATAATTACTGGATAGGATTTTGAATGAATTTCAATCGCAAACCCTCCATTTCGGATAGGCTGAAATCTTTCGGCGTAAAAACTGCAGCGGATCTTCCCCAGCCGAAGGTTGAACCGCGTTATGAGATAGATGCGGTCGTGGCTGGAGAATTTCTCCCCACCCCCCTCGGGGATGTGTTTGTCACCGAGCAATCCTTTGTGCAGGATTATAGCTATGGTAATTCCAGTCTCGTTTCCCCCTTCCCTCTTTCTTTAATATCCCAGTGGGCAAATGATCCGCGCATTGCAGACCTGCCACTCTCCGCGTTTGCGTTTCTGGATACGGAAACATCGGGGTTGTCTGGCGGCACCGGGACATATGCCTTTCTGGTCGGCGCAGCGCGCTTCATTGATGGGCAGTTTGTCCTCAAACAGTTTTTTATGCGCGATCCTGCCGAGGAACCCGCGTTACTGGAGGGGCTGGCCCATTTCCTCGCGCCAGCAAAGGCCCTGGTTACGTTCAACGGCAAGGCCTTCGACGCGCCACTGCTGACCACACGCTATTCGATCCATCGCATCCCTGTTCCCTATAAGGATTACGCACACCTTGATTTGCTGCCTCTGGCGCGCAGGCTGTGGCGGGACAGGCTTGAATCACGGGCGTTGAAATATCTGGAGCAACACGTTCTAGGCTTAAAGCGCTCCAGTGAAGAAGTGTCTGGCTATGAAATCCCCTTTCTTTATTTTGATTATCTGCGTACACGGGATGCACGTCCACTGGCGGGCGTGTTCTATCACAACGCGATGGACGTGGTGGCCATGGCGGCGCTGCTGACACGCGTCAATGAGATGATCATGAATCCGTATGAGGGATGTGTGGAATATGGGCTTGATTTCATTGCCCTCGGCAAGCTTTATGAATATCTGGGTCATTGGGATGAGGCGGCACGCCTGTTCGAGCGGGGACTCGAATGCGAGATAACGGAATCAGATTTCGGCGTGGCGGTGAAACGTTTGTCGATTCTGCAAAAGAGACGCGGTGACTTTGGCGAAGCCATCCGTTTGTGGGAAGCGGCCGCGGCGGAGGGTCACATCTATGCCCATATTGAGATGGCCAAATATTTTGAGCACAAACGCCGCGATGTGAAGGCAGCCATTGAATGGACTCGCTCCGCGCTGCAGCATGTGGAGCACGACAACCTGCCAGCTTATATCCGCAAGCACTGGCTGGATGAAATCAGCCATCGCCTTGTGCGCCTGGAGAGAAAGAACAGTTTATAATAAGGCCATCGTTACCTAGAACATCGGAGGAGAAGTCATGGATATTTCTGTATCGCAAGCGGAGGGGAAAGTTCCCGTTTCGGTTTTGAAGCTGGAGGGTCAGTTGGATGGTCAGAATTATCAGGAACTGATCGCCAGGGCTCAGGAGTTATTCAAGGCGGGAGCACGTGATTTTATCCTTGATCTTTCGGACCTCACATACATCAGCAGTGCAGGGCTCGTGGCCCTGCATAGCGTGGCGCTTCTCGTAAAGGGCGAGGAATTGCCCGATACGGAACAGGGCTGGTCTGCCTATCGTTCCATGGGACGCACCAGCGCATCGGGTCCGCAAGCACACATCAAGCTGCTTAATCCACGTGAGGAAGTAAAGAACGTGCTGGACATGGTGGGATTTGGGAACGTATTTGAAACCTATACTGATCTCGATGAAGCAGTAAAATCCTTCTAGCCAGCAAAGCGATGCGGCTCTCGGCCACGTCGCTTTTTCATTTAAGAGACTGTTTCTCAACTCACCACAAAGGACACAACGGACACGAAGGTTTGACATGCGATAGGCAAAATTCGTGTCAATCCGTGAAATTCGTGGCTGAAAATGGCTTGAAAGGCATCCTGGCGAGACATCAACATACTTAAGAAACACTCTCTAAGAAACTTGTATTAAGAGTAGCATTTTTGAGGAGACACACATATGAAGCGGCATATCGGCAACCTTGTCATCATCTTATCCGTTGTGTTGACCGTGATCGTCTGGTTTGTCTTTCCGCCTGAATATGACGGCCGCCCAAATTTTGAGCGCCAGTATGCGGGGGAGATCATTGGCTCGATCAACATTGTTCTGATGGCCTTTGCATTATTCCTATCTGCACGCCCAAAATGGGTCGAGCCATACTTCGGCGGCCTGGACAAAATGTATATCACACACCGCCAGGTGGCGACTGCAGCGTTCCTGTTGATCTTCATCCATGTGCTCACTGTTCCGATCTCATTGAGTGGCTGGAAACTCGGTAACTACCTGGCCGTGATCGCCTTCATCGGCATTGTTTCGATTGTGCTGATTACGCTGGCACCGCGCATCCCTTTTTTGAACAAGCTTACAGGGGGCACGTACGAAGGCTGGAAGAATATCAAAAGGTATATCGGCATCTTTTTTATCCTTGCTTTTATCCACTCACTGACGATCGGTGACCCGCTCAATGCTTTTATTGCCATCAATTGGGTGCAGCTTTTTTTCATTTTCGGTACGGTTTCCTATCTCTACACTGAAATTTTCGGGCGCTTCTTTAGAAAATACCTGCCTTATAGGGTGGATGCAGTTAAACATCCCAACGCCTCGACCACCGAGGTGACCCTGCGTGCCAAAAAAGAACCCATCAAAAAACAACGTGCAGGACAATTCCTCTTCGTGCGGTTTTCCGGCGATCGGACGTTGGACGAATCTCATCCATTTACCATTTCCAGCGCGCCTCACGAGGATGTTTTGCGTGTCACCATTAAAGCAAGCGGTGACTTCACACGCCACCTCTTCAGCCACCTGCAACCAAACACGGATGCGGTTATCGAAGGCGCGTATGGCATGTTTGACTACAAAACAGGTGGACAGAAACAGATCTGGATCGCAGGAGGCATCGGCTTGACGCCATTCCTGTCCTTTGTCCGCGATATGGATGGGAAACTCGTCCACGATGTGGATTTCTATTACACTGTCCGCCACCCTGAGGAGGCGCTGTTCCTGGATGAGATCCAGGCCGCGGCGGAGAGGAATCCCCGTTTGAACCTCCACATCCGCTTTTCGGCAACGGAAGGCTCGCTCACGGTCGAAGATATCGTCAAAAACACAAATGGAAACTTAAGCGAATACCATATCTACCTATGCGGACCGCTGCCCATGATCCAGGCGTTTGAAAGAAAGTTCGAGTCTCTTGGAATGCCAGGTGGAAACATCCATTACGAAGAGTTCAATTTCCGTTAGAATAGGCTGCAGAGCAAAACATGGAAATCAATGTTACCTTTCACCAGGGCAGGGAACCTGTCGCCATCATGCGGCCCCAGGGCGAACTCAACGGATCGAGCTTCATTGAGTTCTCTGACAAGGCGCATGAACTCTACAGCAACCCGGCCCGTAATCTCATTCTGGACCTGAGCGAAGTCCCCAGTATCAGCAGTGCTGGTCTGGTTGCCATCCATAGGATTGCCCTGCTCTACAGTGGCATACCGCAGAATATGGTGGAGAATTTCAACCTCGATTTCACCCACAGCGACAATGCCCGCAAGCATGTTAAGCTTCTCAACCCTCAGCCTGAAGTGGACAAGATACTTCAACGTGCAGGATTGAAACTTTTCTTCAACGTTTTTCAAAATCTTGATAGCGCCATCGCATCATTCTGAATTCCAAAAGAGGTTCCATGTATCGAAGAAATAAAGAACGTCGTACCCGCCGTAATCGTCGTGAGGAGTACAACCGCCCAGGCAGAAGCTTTACTTCCGCCTTTCGCCGGCCCGGCACGCAGATTGCCCTGCTGGCAGTTGTCGCGCTGGTTATTTATTTCATCCTGCAGGTGGGCGGCAGAACAGGAAACAATGCTCCCGCCAGCCTGCCAAGCGAGATCAGCGTACGTGACGCATACACCAAATATGAAAGCGGCGTGTTCGTGCTGGATGTGCGCACGCAGGAGGAATGGAATGAGTTTCACGCGCCCAACACCACGCTTATTCCATTGGACCAACTGCCTGCGCGTCTGAGTGAGATACCCAGGGACAGGGAGATCGTGGTCGTTTGCCGTTCGGGCAACCGTTCGCAACAGGCGCGTGATATCCTTCTCAACGCAGGATTCGAACAGGTCAGCAGCATGGCGGGCGGCTTGAACGAATGGCGCGCCAGCGGCTATCCCATTGAGCCATAAGTTAAGGAGGATGAAAATATGAGTTCCCAGATCGATAACCTTGTCAGCATGCGTGATATTGACACACTCTATGAGTTGATGACAGAAGATGAAGAATGGATGACACAACTGGAAGCGGCAGAGGGTCTCGTCAAACTGGGTGACCGCCGCGGGTATGAATTCATCATAACTTCCACACTGAGCGATGATGAAGACATTCTCGAAGTGGCACAGGAGATCATTGATTCACCTGAACTCGCCCGCATGCGCTCAGAGATCGAAGCAGAGCAAAGACGCAAACATGCAGAGCGCGTCCAGTCTGCAAAGAGGCGTTTGCAGAACGGCGGCAAGGTCTTCCGCTATAAAATGGTTTACCTGCCTGCCAGCGCATTGATGGAGGATGATCCGCTCGGTGAAGGGTTCGCCGTGCCCGGGCTGGAAGAACACGGACTGACCGGCTGGGAGATCGTTCACATGATCCCAAGTAAAGGCACAAGATTGGTCGGCAGCACGGAAGGCATATTCACGGGCGCGTACTTCCTGCTCAAAAAGGAAGTCCTTCCGAGTGAAAGCGCTGACCTGGATAAGGAATAGGAGATACGCATGTGCATGATCTGTGCTGCAATCCCTGCAACTGCCGCAGTGGGGGCAAAACTCAATGCCGATCAGCTTCACAAGCCGCAAGCAGAGCGAAGACCTGTTCCCAGGATCACAGGCATCGTGATCGCGTTGCTGGTCGCAGCCTCCG
>JANMSY010000667.1:0-5089 GCA_031389865.1 Anaerolineales bacterium
GTGGCTGTAGAGCGTGCTGCAGAGACGCTTGAAGATTTACGCGTCGCTGAAATTAAGGAACTTGACATGCAGCTGGAAGCAGGAAAAGTGATCGCCTACCGTGCAAAGGTAAAAGTATCGTTCAAATACCGCGAAGAGGCAAAAGAGGAATAGCATTAAGCCGAAGGGCTGGCACAAACCTATTAGAACTTGTCTCAAAAATGTCATCCGGAGCGAAGCAAAGGATCTACGATGCTGAAAGTACGAGACTCTTCGGTCGCGACGAACGCTCCCTCAGAGTGACATGCCATTTTTGAGATGATTGGTAGAATTTAGAAACACTCCCTCAAACTCATCGAGGGATAATATGTGATTCCAAACGGAGGCGACAATTTATGACCGCCTATGTCATTGTGGATATTAACGTCACAGATCCGACCGGATATAACGAGTACAAGAAACTCGCCCCGGCCGCGGTGGAGTTATATGGGGGGAAATATATTGCGCGGGGCGGCAGGACGGAAACACTCGAAGGCGATTGGGCTCCGACGCGTTTGGTGATCCTTGAATTTGAGAGCATCGAGCAGGCAAAGACCTGGCTCGACTCGTCCGAATACAGCGAAGCCAGAAAAATGCGTCATGCAACCACAATATCGAATATGGTTGTGATCGAGGGCGTTTGATACAATTACGCCCATGTTCAATTTAGCCCCTATTCTGGAGCGGGCACCCGGCAAATTAATAGCTGTGGCGTTCGAGGATTTGGAAAGTGGAGAGGACTATTTTCTCAATCCGGATGAAGCCTTTCATCCAGCCAGCACATTCAAAGTGCACGTCATGATGGAAGTATTCCGTCAGGGGAACGAGGGACTGCTATCGCTGCAGGACCGCATTCCCATCGTCAACGCCTTTACCAGCATTGCCGATGGCAGCAGGTACTCACTTGACGTCATGGATGATGCGGAAACGACACTTTATCCACGTATCGGCGAAACCGAAACGATAGGCGAACTGACGCGCTTGATGATCGTGCGCAGCAGTAATCTTGCCACAAATATTCTCCTGGAGAAAATTGGCACAAAAAATGTAGATGACTTCATCCAGTCCCTGGGCATTGAAGGGGTAACGGTGCAGCGCGGCGTGGAGGATGATGTTGCATTCCATCTGGGAATCAATAACAGCGCCACGGCGCGCGGACTCACTCAAACGATGAATCTGATCGCCAGAAAAAGAGTGGTCTCACAGCAAGCCTCTGAGCAAATGATAGATATCATGCTTGGGCAGGAGTTTAACGAGAGCATCCCTGCCCTGCTGCCAAACCATGTAAAGGTCGCGCATAAGACAGGTTGGACAGGGAATGTGTATCACGACACAGGCATCGTATACCCTGAAGATCGAAGACCTTATGCGCTATCGATCATGACACGCGGTTTCAAAGAAAATGAAGAGCATGAAGCACACATGTGCATGGCGAATATTTCAAAATTCATCCATGAGAATCTTCCATGATCACTGTTTCATCGCTGATCTATTATCCGATCAAAGCCTGCCGCGGGTTTGAGGTGGACGCTGCGCAGGTCGGACGGATGGGATTGCAGCATGACCGCCGCATGATGGTTACAACCCCCGAAGGTGAATTTCTGACACAGCGCGAATATCCGCTCTTGGCATTGGTGTCGCCAAAATTAAGGAACGGGACAGTTGAACTATCCGCGCCGAATTATGACTCACTACAAGTAGGGGTCCAGATATCGGGAACCCCTGTGACCGTGAACGTATGGGAAAGCAAGGACGTCCATGCCATTGACCAGGGCGAGGAAGCCGCGCAATGGTTTTCAGACTGGCTCGGCACAGCAGTGAGGCTGGTCCACATTGCGGATGGATACAAACGACGGGTGAACGAAAAATGGGCGGTTCATGAGGATGACCATACGGGTTTCGCGGATGGATATCCCATTTTGCTGGCATCAGAAGAGGGGCTAGCAGACCTCAATTCACGGCTGGAGTCACCTGTACCCATGAATCGCTTTCGTCCCAATATTGTGGTGCGGGGCGGTGAGCCTTTCGCCGAAGATACCTGGAACCGAATCAACGTGGGCGACGTTGAACTGGCAGTGGTCAAACCATGTGCACGGTGCGTGGTCACCACAATTGACAAGGAAACGCTTGAAAAACGCAAGGAACCGCTCAAAACCCTGGGCAAATACCGCAAGCATGAGCTTGGCGCGATCTTCGGGCAGAACGTGATCCCGTTAAACGAGGGCAGCCTTCGGTTGGGAATGAACGTGGAAGTATTGTCCTGGTCCCCAGGTCGAGGCGCGCTCAGCAAGAATTAATATACAACATTGACACCCCTACTCTCATCCATTATAAAGTTTGCATGAATCCAATCAAAAAACTGACCTGGCTGTGGGCGACATTTGTATTTGCCGCCTGCCAGGCATTCCCTGCACCCATTCCAACCGCCATCCCAAGCATTACGCCCGGCGGTCCCACCGCCACCCCCACCCCAACGAGCACCCCGACTCCCCTGCCTACACTACCGCCTGTGGTGCGGATCGAATCAGGCGATCAGGCGTTGTTCTATGGCGATTAC
Source organism: Anaerolineales bacterium (assembly GCA_031389865.1). Taxonomy (GTDB): domain Bacteria; phylum Chloroflexota; class Anaerolineae; order Anaerolineales; family Villigracilaceae; genus Defluviilinea. The sequence goes on from JANMSY010000667.1 coordinate 2,576, forward strand.
GACCTGGCGCGAGTCGAATACCTGGCCGCGTATAATGATTCTACAGATGTGGGCCTGAAAGCCGCGGCGCTATGGGGACTCGGACGGACCGAACTTGCAGATGGCAGTTATCAAACCGCACTCGAACGGTTCACAACACTCATCACTGACTATCCCGAGTCTACCTATTCAGCGCGCGCCTATTTCCTGATGGGACGTGCCTATGATGGCCTCGATCAATATGTGCAGGCGGCCGACTCGTACAACACCTACATGACGCGCATCCCCGGCGTGCTTGATGCATACGTGCAGGATTATCGCGGAGACGCATTGTCGGAAGCGGAGGACTACGCGGGCGCCCTGGCTGCATACGATGCTGCGCTCACAGCCTCCCGTCTCGACGATGGCCAGGACCTGCAGATCAAGATGGCTCAAACCCGGGCATCCTTCGGTGACTACGCTGGAGCCTTGATCCTCTTCGATCAGATTTTTTCCACGACAACAAACGATTATGTCAAAGCCCAGATGGATTACCTGGCGGGCAACGCCCACATCGCGTTGGGTCAAAACGAGCAGGCATACGCGCGCTATACGAACGCCGTGAACAATTTTCAGCTTTCCTATTACGCATATCTTTCACTGGTGGAGCTTGTTGATGCAGGCATGACTGTTGATGAAATGAATCGCGGACTTGTAGATTACTATGCATCCCAGTATGACGTTGCCCTGGTTGCGTTTGATCGTTACATCGCGCAGAATCCAGTTAACGATGGCACGGTGCATTACTTCCGTGCCTCCACATTGCGCGAACTGCAGCGCTCGGAGGATGCCATAGCCGAGTACGATTATTTCATTGCCAACCATGCCACTCATGCGCGCTGGGTGGATGCATGGCAGGACAAGGCATACCTGCAATGGGCGTCGCTCGATGACTATCAAGGCGCGGCACTGACCCTGCTTGAATTCGTCTCTACGGCGCCGGATTCTGCCTACGCAGCTGACCTGCTGATGGATGCTGCCCGCGTCATGGAACGCGATGACAGGCTCGCGGACGCTGCACAAACCTGGGAACGTGTTGCGAATGAATACCCCGCCAGCCCACGCGTGGCAGACGCCCTCTTTTTGGCTGGAATATCCCAGGTTCGCCTGCAGGACCATGCCGCTGCATTGACCATCTTCCAGCGCAACCTGCTGCTTTCCTCCCAACCCGAGGAGCGTGCCCGCGCCTTCCTGTGGATCGGCAAAACCCAGAAAATACTGGGCGATAACGCCTCTGCCGATGCATCATTGCAGCAGGGACAGGCGGTTGACCCCACGAGCTATTACAGCCTGCGTGCACGGGATCTTCTTATGGGGCGGGCTCCTTTCGAATCGCCAGTGAACGTTAACCTGAATCCTGATCTCGAAAAGGAACGAAAGGACGCCGAAGCCTGGGTGCTCGTCTCGTTCAACCTGCCACCGGAAACCGATTTGACCGGTCCCGGTACGCTGGCACAGGATTCAAGGTTTATTCGCGGCACCGAGCTATGGGAGCTCGGCATGTATGAAGAAGCACGGCTCGAGTTTGAGTCACTGCGTGAATCGGTGAGCGCCAGCGCCACTGACAATTTCAGGCTGGCGAATCATTTACTGGAGATCGGTTTATATCGCACTGCAATTTTCGCCGCCCGGCAGGTATTGACCCTGGCTGGGCAGGATAGCCAGCGCGCCTCGCTCACTGCGCCGCCTTATTTCAACCACCTGCGTTATGGACTGTATTATCATGACCTGATCATCACTGAAGCTCAAAAATACGGACTTGATCCATTGTTCATGTTCAGTGTGATACGGCAGGAAAGTTTATTCGAAGGGTTTGTCAGTTCGTCGGCCGGCGCGCATGGATTGATGCAGGTTGTTCCAGCCACTGCCGTACAAATCGCAGGCGAACTCAACTGGCCACCCTTGTACGATACCGAAGATCTGTATCGCCCTCTGGTCAGCGTCACATTTGGCTCCTATTACCTCGATAAAACACGGGATATGCTTGGGGGCAGCATCTACGGTGGCCTAGCCGCATATAATGCAGGACCCGGCAGCGCAATCGTCTGGAACGAACTGGCAGGCGGTGACCCCGACCTGCTGGTGGAGATCATCCGCTTCCAGGAAACGCGGGATTACGTTCGATATATTTACGAGATATTCAGCACGTACCGGTTGTTGTACAGCCCTCAAAATTGATAACATTGTGAAGGTTCTAGCCACCTGACACTTTGTTTGAAAAGTGGTCCGTTGGTCGAGTAGGCGGCGTTCTTCCGCCATATCGAGACCAAAGGGTACCGGTGAAACAGTGATTTCCCGCCAATTTGTGGTCTCGATACGCCCCTCTATGAACATTCGGAGCTACTCGACCAGCGGAAACTGTCAGGTGGCTAGTAAAGGATATTCAAACATGGAAACGAACACTGCTACATCTCACAGCAAGGCGATCATCCTCTTTCTGGGCGCTATCCTGATTTTGGTAATAGGCGGAGCACTGGCTGGCATAGCCACGGCTGC
>JANMSY010000718.1:0-3515 GCA_031389865.1 Anaerolineales bacterium
CACCTGGCTCGGGAATGATGCCGTCACTCTGTTTCTTGCCGTGCCAATCCTGGTTGCTTCACTTTTCTTTTCTGCGCGCGGTTCCCTCAAGGCGCAATTGATCTGGATGGGCGCGCTGGATTACATGCTTTACAACTACGCGTTCTATCTTTTCGGCGCGTCATTCAATGCGTTCTTTTTAATCTATGCTGCCTTACTGGGGCTGTCCATCTTTGCGCTGATCCTCGGCTTGATGAATCTTGATGTGGATGGCATCCGCCAGCAGTTCCGCGCAGGGACACCTGTCAAATGGATCGGCGGGTACTTTCTCTTCGTGGCGTTCGGTTTGAGCGCAGTGTATCTCATGCAGTCCATCAGCTTTATTTTTACAGGGCAGCTTCCTTCCATTGTCACAATTTCCGAACATCCCACCAGCATCGTGTTTGCCCTGGATCTAACCCTGCTTGTCCCGTGGCTGGTGGTCGGCGCGTTATGGTTGATGAAACGCCAGCCGTGGGGCTTTGTGATCGCTGGCATCCTCAGTGTCAAGGGACCGCTGTATACGCTCGTTCTGGCGATCAATACCGTTTTGGTCATGAACGCCGGGCTGGCAACCGCAGCTGAATTGCCGCTCTGGGTCACGCTCACGCTGCTTGGTTCGCTCGCCAGCGGGCTATTGTATGGAAACATGCAGAAATAAAACCGAAGATTCATCGCATATAAAAATCGCATCTTGACACCGAGGGGCCCTGGAACAATTTCCATGAACGTGCGGCAATCACAGCGTTGCTGATCGTGGATGTAGTGCTGGTGGCGCCATATTTTTATTTAAGGTTTGCCGTTCAACAACCAGTCGAAGTGATGGATTTTTTGCCCTCTCACTTGGCCGGTGTGTTTGGCTGCATTGCGCTTTTGAGAGTACGTTATTTGATTTCTCAAAAGGTGGATCGGAAGGTATAAACGACGCAATGAATTTCGTACATCATCCCTTGTTCGGCACTCCGAAGATGGTTCGGAGTAGTCACAACGCCGATGGAATGAAGAAGAAATATTCCCCAGCCATGTAACCAAACCCTGACAAACCAGTCTTGAATTGTACAAATTTGTATGGTAAATTATGTCGACATCGGGATAGCCTATCCAAAGCTAACTTTCTACAATCCATTTTTTTATTTTACTCCTTGAAGATCTTTACTTTCAGCTCCTTCATTTTTTAGGGCTGTACTGTGAAGATTAAGGGAGAAAGGCATCTATGTTATCTGTGCTTCTTCATTCCATACTTCTTCACACCGGCCCGGACAGCGGTGGCGCAATCGAGGGATTCCTGCATCCGCTGCTGGGAATTGATCATCTCCTGGCAATGGTTACGGTGGGCCTGCTGAGTGCCCAGCTGGGAGGGCGTGCGATCTGGACCGTACCGGTGACCTTCGTATCGGTCATGGCGTTTGGCGGTCTGCTGGGCATCCTTGGCGTCTCACTGCCATGGGTGGAATATGGGATTGCCCTCTCGGTGATTGTGCTTGGGATCGCCCTATTAGCCCGGCGTAGGATCCCCGAAGCTGTCGCCATGTTGTTTGTTGGTTTGTTTGCAATGTTTCACGGTCATGCCCACGGTGCCGAGATTCCTAACGCAGCGGGTAAGACCATGTTCATTGTGGCATATATCACTGGGTTCCTGACTGCCACGGCGGGCCTGCATGTCATCGGCGCGCTCCTGGGCTACATTGCACTGCGCACAGATAGAGGGAGCCGGGTGCTGAGAATAGCCGGCGTGGCGATAGCAGCTGCTGGCGCAGTGATACTCATCAATACCTTCCCCTGACATAAGGTCATACAATCCCAGCAGGCCGGCAAAGCTCGCCTTTGTATGCGCCGCTGATTTTCAACAGGCCAAAACCCTGAGTGAACTGGATGCGCTCACAGTCGGTATGGAGAAATCCAGTTCCCTGTATACATGACTTAATACCTTGATCGAACAATTAAATTTTTTCTGAGCATACAAGATCGTTTCATGGGTTTTGGGAACCATACGTAGAACTGGTGGTGATCCTTCAATGATTCCGCAAGCACAATCTCAACGTTCACTTGAAGAAAGATTGGCTCCAAAGATAGACCAGGGGGAGTATCTGCTGGTATTGGTTCTGGCATTGATGCTCTGGATCGCAGGTTTTGTGGATCTATTCACCCATACCAGCCAGGAACCCCAGGTGCTTGGCTTGTATTCGTGGCCTTATTTTCTATTCATCCTCACGTACAGCCTGGGATTTGTTTTTTTGGGGTTGTTGATCTTCCCGGCTGACAGTCTTACCTGGTTCAAAAGAGGGATCCACTTCTTCCAGACAAACACACTCGCAGGCCTGGTTTGGTTTGGAGTTTCGGCCTCCCTGATCTTAAGTATGTTTATCTGGGAACGCTGGACGAGCTTTCCCTTACTCGAAACATCCTTTGCCCTGCTTGTCCTTTTATTTTCAACTGTAATCCTGATCATGCGTCCTTCTCCGGGCGAGCCCCTTCGACCTTTTCATAAAGGAATGCTCTTTCTGTTTGGAGCAGTCATTTCGGTGGAGGCAGTCCTCCAAATTTTATCCTTTGCCGGGATCCTGCCGCTTCCAAATTATGAGGGCCTGTTCACCAGCTATGGGCGGGTCTATCAGGCTGAAGAAGGGTTCACCAATTCGAGGATGAATAAATTCGGCTTGTATTACCCTGAGTTCCGGCTTGGACAGGACAGCCAGAGGATTTTTCTCGTGGGAGACAGCCTGGTCCAGGGACTGCAGGTCTCGAAAGACGAATTGTTCGGTGTGCTGCTGGATCAACAGCTAAATCAAAACACATCAGACGATGCCATCGAGGTATTATCCCTGGGACTGCCCGGTTATGGTCCGGGGCTTTATCTCAACACCCCGCTGTACCCTTACACTCTGGAGCCGCTTCAACCCAGTGAGATCGTCGTCTTCTTCCACCTGGCGAATGATTTTCAGACAATTTCAGGCCCGGGCCAGCCAATCCCTTATTTTGTGATCGACTCATCCGGGAAAATCAACGTAGCCGAACAGGATTTTGCCCGACGTCATGACCTGCAGCACCTGATCATCCGCGGGTTCGAACCGATCAACCCGGTACAAACCATGGCTAGCCACCTGTTCCTGTTTGGCCCTGTGGATGGTTTGATCCAGCGCCTGACCGGACGGCTGACCCGGGTTCCCATGCCGGTCTTGAATTTTGAACAGACTCGTCCGGAGCAGCCGCTTGGAGCGGCAAGCTTTGTTTTCAGTGATCCGCCGGATCCCCGGGCAGAGGCATCCTGGGCAGTTGCTGAGGCGCAACTGGACGAGTTCTTTGCGCTTACCGCTGAAAAGGGCGTGACCATGCGCCTTGTGACGATTCCCTACTTCCCGGCAGAGTTCTATAACTCCAGCCCAAATGAAGGCTGGGAAGGCCGCCTGGGGTCGTACGATCTTCTGCTGCCCGAAAAACGCCTACAGGCCTTTGCACAGGAACGGGGAATTCCCTTCCTGGGGCTGGGTGAGTATCTG
>JANMSY010000698.1:0-6214 GCA_031389865.1 Anaerolineales bacterium
TAACCGCAAAACGCGTATCCCAACCCTCCCTGCAGTCAGCTCTGATATTTGCTTTCTATCTATCCCCGGCCCTTACCGGGTTCTTCAACACACCCAATCCCTCTATTTCAACGACTACTTCATCACCATTTTTCAACTCACCGACGCCGGCAGGCGTGCCGGTGAATATCAAGTCGCCGGGCTCAAGCGTCATGACAGAGGAGATATATGCGATCAGTGTTCCCACATTGAACAGCATGTCGCGTGTGGACGCCATTTGCCGCATTTGCCCATTCACGCGGCATGTGACCACTGCGTCAGCCGGGTCAAACTCGGTATCGATCCAGGGACCGAAGGAGCAGAATGTATCGAAGCCTTTGGCACGCGTCCATTGACCGTCTGTCTTTTGCAGGTCGCGGGCGGTGACATCATTGCCAATTGTGTAACCGAAGATATGTTTTTTCGCGTTTTCGCCTGTGATATTCCTGCCGCGTTTGCCAATGACGACGACCAGTTCCGCTTCATGTTCCACCTGGGCGGATTGCGGCGGCAGGATGATTGTCCCGCCGATGGGGATGATCGAGGAGGGCGGCTTCATGAAAATGAGAGGCACTTTAGGTACTTCATTCCCAAGTTCCCTGGCGTGTTCCACGTAGTTGCGGCCAACGCACAGTATTTTGCTTGGCTCGCTGGGGGCAAGCAGCCTCACGTCTGCCAGGGGCGTTTCAGCTTCACTGCGACGGTACCTTCCGAAAGGATTCCCGCCAATTTCACCCACCTTGTTGTCCAGTATCCATCCGTGTTTTGGCTTGGATTTTCCATCCAGCGGTTCGTATCGTACAATGCGCATGACTCTGCCTCCGTATTTGATTAAGCAAGTGTAACATGATGTATAATTGCCTTTACGGGTGCCTAGCTGAGTTGGTCGCGAAGCACCCTGTGGGTTAGTGCACTTGCTTTACACGGAAGGGTTCTTAATGGCTTCTTAGCTCAGTTGGTTAGAGCATTCGGTTTACATCCGAAGGGTCGTGGGTTCGAGTCCCTCAGAAGCCACAAGAGTCCCGAGCTATCGGGGCTCTTTTTTATTTCCACAGGGGTCCCATGGGATCAAATGGGGGGTAGAGAGTGAGCAGGGCCTTTTGTGGAGCCTTGCATAAACGACAGAAGTGTTATAAATCACTTTCAATATAGGTATTTATGATGTATTCTTACCAATCTTCTTTATAATACACTTGATTTATCGTCAATTCGAAAAAAGGACGCAAGTGAGCATCCGTTTCAAGGTCATCCTACCCTATCTTCTCCTGACACTCATCGTAGCCGTGACGGGCGCTTATGTGGTAACGCGCCTGGTCTCCAATTCGTTAGGCGAGCGCCTCTCAAATCAATTGCTGGAGGCGGGACGTGTCGTTTCAGATACGATGACCAGGCAGGAGATCGACCATCTCGAATCGGCACAAATAATAGCTTATACGCGTGGAATTGGTGAAGCTTTAAACATGGGGGATGCAGATCAGCTCTCAGTTTTGGCAAAACCGATTACAGGTGGGCTGAACGTGGAAAGCCTGATGTTGTTCGATGCGCAGGGACTTGAATCCATTCATTTCATCAGGGAATTCAACGGCACGGTTACGGACGTCACCACGCCGGGACGCCCTTCGACGTTATCTATCGTCGACGATTTGCTGGCAGAGAATAGCCCCGAAAGCCTGCCCAGGCGTACACTGGCGCTTGATACCGTTGACAAGCGTTATTACTATTTCACGGCGATCCCGGTGGTGTTTGAAGATCAAGTGGTTGGCGCGGTGGTGGTCGGGACTTCCCTGAATGTGATCATGCCGCTTCTGAAAAACACTTCGCTGGCAGATGTGATCCTTTACGATGAAAGCCGCCAGGCCATCGCGACCACGCTCGGCCAGCAGGGAATGGATGATCTATTCAAGCAGACGGTCTCCATCGAGGATGAACTCTATCGATCTGTTGTGAATGGCAATGGAATTGTGCCAGGCAGGGACCTCGGCTTCGATGACCGCTCGTATCGGGTTGCCTACGGTCAGCTCAGGATGGCCGACGACAGCCTGGCTGTTTTTGCGGTGGTAATGTCAAGCGAATATGTCGCTGAGTCCGGGTCACTGAGTCGCAGAAATTATGCCTTCCTGTATGGCGCGGCGATGGTTGCTGTGATCCTGATCGGTTATTTCGTTGCGCGGCTGATCATCAACCCACTGTTAAAACTGGTCCGTACGTCGCGCGCCATTGCAGGCGGTGACCTGACGATGCGCACCGAAATAAAAAGCAGGGACGAGATCGGCGTGCTCGCCAATACCTTCGATGAGATGACCGAACACCTGCAGCAGCGCACACTCGAACTGGAGAAGACCAACAAGATTCTGGAGCAAATGGATCGCACCAAAGTGCGTTTCATTCAGGTGGCCGCGCACGAACTGCGAACGCCATTGACCCTTGTACAGGGATATGCCCAGATGGTGGAAATTAAATCGAAGGACAATAAAGATCTCATCAGATACACGACCGGCATCCTGGAAGGCACAGCCCGCATGGTTGATATCATCGATAACATGCTGGATGTCTCACGCATCGACACAAATCAGCTTCAGCTCAAGCCCGCAGAAGTTCACATAGACGAGGTGATCGAGAGGGTTGAAAAGACATTCCAGCCAGCGTTTGAAGAACGCAAGCTTACGTTCAGCACTGAAGGGCTTGTCCATCTGCCTCTTATCCAGGGTGATAAAGACCTGCTCTACAAACTTTTTTATCACATTATCGTCAATGCCATCAAGTACACGCCTGATGGAGGGCATATCCTGGTCAGCGGGCGCTTACTCGAGGAAACGGGTAACGAGTTGCAGATCCAGATCGTAGTCAAGGACAATGGCATCGGCATCGACCCACAGAACCAAAAACTTGTTTTCGAGAAGTTCTACCAGACGGGTGAAGTGCTTTTGCACTCCTCAGGCAAGACCAAATTCATGGGTGGCGGTCCCGGGTTGGGACTTGCCATCGCGCGCGGCATTGTTACCGCGCATCGCGGCAGCATCTGGCTCGAGAGCCCGGGCTTCAACGAAATGACAAATCCCGGCACAACAGTCTTTGTGCAGCTGCCGGTCAATGGGCACCGTGAAAGTATCTGAGCACGAACGGCGTGACTGGGTCATTATCGTCGTTATCATCCTGATCGGATTCATGTGTGTGTTCCTTGTGGGATACTGGGCAGTCCGCTTTCCTCCAGGCTGGGAGTTGGCCGCGGACATGGGATCGAAACTCGACCCGAACAGTGACTTCCTTACGCGCCGCCCCGGGGGATTTGTGGAACCTGTAGACTCGATCATCCTCACCCAGCCCGCCTGGATCCATGTGATCCTCACGCCGGGCGCATTATTCCCCACTCGAATACCTCATGCCGTCACGATAGCACCTCTTTATATAACGCCCACACCAGTTACTCTGGCCACACAAACAACAGTGATCATACCCAGCCCCACTCGTACCCTTGTATATTACCTGCCAACATCAACTTCAATATCAAACGCCTCGTATACCAGGACCCCACTCTTCACGTCCACGGCTTTATCTACAGCGATCATTACAGCCATGCCGACAAATACAGCTGTGACCACAACAACCAATACTCCCACAAATACTCCGCCTTCAGAGGCTGACCTGCAGATCACAAAAGATGATGGCGCCACCACCTATCTCTCGAACGGGACGTTGACATATAGGGTAACAGTTGTGAATAATGGACCCAGCGGAGTTGTGGGCGCAACCATTATTGATGATATCCCTCCGCAAATAACCAGTTGGAGTTGGGCCTGCTCCTCACAAAGCGCTGGCGCAAGCGGCTGCGATCCTCTCCCGAACAGCAGCGCTAACTTCAGCGACATGGTCGACCTGCCAAACGGTGCAAGCATCGTGTACACCGTTATGGCGAATATTTCATCCAGTGCGAGCGGCGATCTGACCAACAACGCATCCATCAGCTCCCCGGCCGGAATTACCGACCTTATACTGGGTAACAACTACGCCACTGATACGGATCAAATCGTTGTATCCACTTCATTCCCCAATGGAAATATTGACACAATGCCAGATGGTCAGGTAGCGGTTATCCCTCCCGGTTCATCGGTCACGCTGGCGTTTCAATCGCCTCTTTACGTGGGTGACGACGATAGCTGGGATCTTGTTATGTATGAACTGTCAAATGGAACAGGCATCGCCATGGATCTCATCCAACTGGAGATCAGTAATGGCTACAACTGGTACACAGTCCTCCATTGGGGTGATAACATCCCGGACACAAATTCGAATATGAACATTGGTGATCCTCTGATCGGGGGTGTTGAAAACGACAACCGTGACTTTACTACCATCCCGAAGTCTGATGTTTTATATCCCTTTGGGACAGGGACTCTGACCAACCCTGCCACCGGCGTAGTTATGGAATTGGATGGATTTGTTCCGGATGGCAATTACAATTACATTCGTATCACTTGCCCATTGGACGGAATGGATGCCGGATGTGAAATAGATGCGATTGCCTTGTTGCCATGAAATACTCTCCCTTATTATTAAGTGACCTTACGCAATGTCATTCTGAGCGGAGCGAAGAATCTCTGAGATTATCGTAGAGACCCTTCGCGGAGTTTATCCTGAGCCGGGCCGAAGGGCTCAGGGTGACATACTAAAAGACATAGACTGCGTAAGGTCACTTATCAAATAAAACAAGTGAGATGGAGCATCCATCTCACTTGTTTTATTTCTTCAGGACAGGGTGTTATCCACCACTTTGTTGAGTTGGTTGAGCAGTGGGGACTTTTTCAGTGCCAGGACCAAACCCGGGGCCGTGCGGGCCGCCGGGACCGAATCCACGGGGCATGCCAATGAAACCTTTGTCGAGCCCTTCGAGAAGCCAATCCGCATTTTCCTGCGTGATGGTTCTGTCTTCCACAGCTTGCTGAATCCGCTGACGCATTTGAGTTGCATGCGCAGCCTGGATGGCAGCCTGCACGTCTGCAAAATCAACGCCTGCCTCTTCGGCGATCTGTTCGAGAGTGCTGCCGCTCTGGAGGGCGGTCGTGAGTTCCTCGGTCGTCATATCCAGGGCTTTCGCTGCAGCTTCAAGCTCTGGACTCCCAGGGCGTAGACCACGTCCGCCATCGCCCGGGCCGCGCCCATGCTGCGATATGCTGGATGGACTCTGTGCATACGCGTTCGTCGCGCCGATCACACCGACTACCAGTAGCGCAGCCAGCAATCCGCCGATCAAAATAGACATTTTGTTCTTCATATTTTTCTCCATTCTTTGATGTGGCTGGAACACCTCCAACCTGGATAAATCTTATCTTGCAGGTGTTATGAAGTTGTGAAAAGCTTGTGTGGAAAATGTGTGGAACGACTTGACCCTCTGCTCCGTCCAATCTACAATCACTCACGACAGGCGAGGAAAAATGACATCGAAAAAGACAGTTGTATATGGTGTGGCTCTACTGGTTCTTGTTTTCATGGGGATTCGACTACTTCGTTATTACCAGCAGCCTCTTGGGCCCGCGTTGGAATTGCCAGCCTCCACGCAGCCAAACCCCACACTCACCACGTTTCCCATTGAAGATGTAACAATCAGCAACACAGTCACTGAAATTCCGTCCACGCTAACAGCCACACCTCAACCCATGTGCGGCGGACCGGCTGTGATGAACATACTCGCCATCGGCTCGGATGCGCGCGGCAATCATTACCTGTACGGTCTGGCGGATATCATGCGCCTGGTGCGCGTGGATTTCGTCAACGCGCGGGTGAGCATCCTTGAAGTGCCGCGCGATCTGTGGGTGGAGATCCCCGAAATCTCAGACCACTACAACATTACGCAGGGGAAATTAAATCAGGCGTATCTATATGGCAACAAGGGACTTGGCTATTACGATGGCCCCGGCGAAGGGCCAGGCTTGCTGGCGCGCACTCTGAGCATCAACTTTGGTGCGCAACCCGATCATTACATCGCCGTCAACATGCTGACCTTCGAAGCCATCGTGGATGCCATCGGCGGCATTGACGTGTATCTGCCCTATGAGATCAGCGTGAGGTCGCCAGCGAACCCCAAGGGATTTGCGATCCCTCCGGGTCAACATAAGATCGATGGCGAGACCGCGCTCTGGGTGGCGCGCATCCGCCAGTATAGTACCTTCAGTCGTGCGGATAACCAGAATATCGTCATGTG
>JANMSY010000708.1:0-2147 GCA_031389865.1 Anaerolineales bacterium
GGCCATCAGTGTTAATTGTGTTACTGTTGCACGAGTCGAAATCAACCATTTTGCAATGACATCGAACCTGTCCCATTTTTCCTTTTCGTGCATCTTGACAGGTTTTTGCAGGGCAAACCACCAGAGTTTGAGGTCCATATAATTCCATTCTCCTGATTTTCGTAGGATAATCCGTCGGGAAGGATGTATGAGTCCTAACCATCATGATCCGTTGCCCCTAGGTCGTATATTTTTTATAGCATGTCTCCCATTCCAAAGCCGAGCCAATGGCAAAAAAGACATTCATGCCCAGTTGGAACAACCAGTCAGGCGCGAAGGCTGGACGAGTCAGTGACAGGGCGTTACCTCTTTTCAGCATATACATGATCTTTGGAATATTGATCAATCCCCGTCTGTTGTAACTGCAATCGATGGTTAATCCTGCAAAACATTGCATCGTCCTGTAGTGGTCGAGCCCAGGTTTGTACTCTACAAGACAGACCAGCGGTTCCTCTTTATCATTGAAGGCGATATGACGTGTCCCACGTGGAATATTAAGTGTGTCTCCCACTTTACCAAGATGTGCAACGCCTCTCACTTTTACACGCATCTCGCCGCGCTGGATATGAAAAATCTCATCCTGATTAACATGCACATGCTCAAATGGGACGTATCCTCCCGGATGCACGGTCCATTCCATAGTAAATGCTTCCTCAGTGGAAGAAATACAGCGGAACGTCTCACGTGTGATGGGGTTTGTGAAGGGTTGATAAAGGTCAATTGCCATGGACTTGGCTTTCCCTCATTGCGCGGAGCGAGGCGACGAAGCAATCTCGTCCGCCGCCAATTCGCGTTTCAAATTCCTAAGGGTTTCAAAGGCGTGGATTTTTCCGATCAGGCCCATGAACGGATAAAAGAGTTTTGCCCATCCTGTTGGAAGTAAATCCAGCCAGAATTTGATCTCGGTTCCCCTGCCGTTCTTTTTCAAGATATAGCCGTCCTTGAAAGTGACAGGGCCCATCTGCCCTTTCATCGCCAGTCGATGATCAGATTCATGCTTGATGATTTTATATTTCACTTTAATCTTCACCAGCCCAAAATAACTCAACAACCCTTGTGCTGTCGTGCCAGCTTTGCCAAACGCACCGGGCGAGGTCTGTCTGAACTCTGCCATGTTGGGAATGAACCTGGCGTGATTTTGAGAGGCATTGAGGAAGGCAAAGACTTCCTGGGGTGACTGAGGAACAACGATGGTTGATTCGATATGGGTCATGTTATTTTGCAGACTTTTCACCACGCAGAAATGCAAGATCGCCAAAGAACGTCCAAAAATTTCCTGTCACTTCGGTTCTCAGCCCGGGCGCACCAAAAATTTCAGGCAGATTCCCTTCGATATTATCGTTTGCTTCCTCAAATTTATGCAGCAGGGGACCCAGTAGCTTGCCAAACCATGTGACAGGTTTGCCAAAGTCAATAATATGCAGCTGGCCGCCAGGTTTAAGTACACGGTACACCTCTTGTGCAGTCTGTATTTTATCGGGCGTTTTCAAGTGATGGATCATGATGCTTGAAAGCACGCGGTCAAACGACTCATCAGGATAGGGAAGTTTATTTGTAAACCCCACATCGAGTTTAACAGGCGCATTCTGGTGTACAGATTTATATTTTGCCACTTTCAGCATTTCCGGGTCAGCATCCAGGCCAGTCACCTCTGCGCCCGGTTGTGCCTGCTTTGCCATAATTGCCAGTGTACCCGTCCCACAACCCAAATCCAACACATGTTGCCCGGGTTGAATATTCGCCTGTTCGATAAGCTGGGACTTATATCGGATATCCCGCACGATATATTTTTGGGTAAAGTCGTAAAATGGAGTTAGAAAACGATAACTTAACGCGGGGATATAGTCTTCCTTCGTCTTTGACATGATCTCTCCAATCCTGTCCGTAAATCGATTGTACCAAAGACCATCTGTTGATCGGTCAAAAGGCTTGCGTTGTGTTTCTTGACCGTGTGGTGCATGACCTGCAAAGTGACGTGATAATCTTTGATTAACTGCCTTGGCATGTAATTGCGACCGATTGTATCTCATTTCACAAATAATAGTATAATTTGTGCGGGAGAGTTTTCTCATAGGTTAATACCTATATTTTGGATCAACTCAGAAGGA
>JANMSY010000003.1:0-2428 GCA_031389865.1 Anaerolineales bacterium
GGTTCATCTGCTCCAGGAACTCGCGTTTGCGGGTTTTCTTGAGACTGAGATTGAGTTCCAAAGCAGTCTGTGTCATGCGGTGGATTTTCTCAGGCAGGGCTTACGTCAAGCACACAAACGCAGGAGTTATGCAGAGTTTCCTTAATGGTTTACGGCGTCTTTGAATATTGTCTAATATGCCCAAGGCTTTTTGTTGACGCCCCGCATCGGCTGCTGCTACTTCTTTAATTGTGGAATGAAGATTCTCAACACCTTGATAAAGTCTCCGCGCAGATTCATTCTGTGAGACCGCTAATTGTAAAATTTGATGGCTAAGCTCGTCTATGGATGATGTGATCCGTGCCCCAATCCCGTCTATCGCTTGCGCTAGATTTTGAAAGCCTAAAGTTAACAATTGGTTTGTCTTTCGTTGCTCATATATCGCTGCAAATTGAAAATTGCATTGAGCTTGCCGCACGATTTCTTTAAGGCGAAATGTTGTTGAGTTTACGACTTTCAATGCACGAATCGAGTCGTTGGAAATTGGAAATTTTGGAGGAGTTGATTCGAGTTTTCGTGCAATTTCAGGATAGTGTTTGAGGTTTTTTTCTGTGGCGTGTACGCCATCGTCAAAACGACCAAGGCACATAGTTGCTTTTTGAATTAAATCCCAAAAAGGTGAAAATGCCCCATCTTTAAAATCCACTTCGGCACTGTCAAGAAATATTTCTGCATCATGCAGCTGCGAAGCCATGAGCTCAAACGTGCTCAATGAATTATTGCAAATATCTACAAGATTCCTGTAAATGCCTTCCTGGTCACGTTCGTACTGTTGTCTTTGGTTTCGTTGCATCTCATGCAAATCAGCTTCATTCTTTCGTCGTTGCTTTTTCTTCCTCTCCCTTGCTCCAAGATACAAAGATACGGTAATTGACAACGCTATTAGAATAAAAATGATAATTACGGTTGCGGAAGCCTTTGTTATGTATAAGGCGATCCATATAAACAACCCGACTATACCTACCGTTTGAATGTTTTTATCCATATGAATTTTCCGATAAATAATTGAAAAATTATAAATTGACAACAGCATCGAGTCGGAGGGAAATAATATTTCCAGCAAGCAGTAATCAATATTCGACCTTGTCGGCTCCGTGAAATGGCAGGATGGCAAGTCATCATAGTTCGTCGGACCCATGACCCCATCAAAGTCTGGTCGACTTCCGTTGCACGGCAACTCAGGCGAATTTTTTTCAAAGCTCATCCGTCAATTGTTTCAAGCCTTTTAGCCTTCAAGCAACCGTCCCTATTGCGTCAGTAGCTATCAAATTAATAGTGAACGGCGCCTGCCATCGCCCTTGCCAGCACCGTCCCTGTGCATCGCGTAAACTCTGCGCTGCCCGGGGTGCGCTGTGATGGCGCTGAGATGATCAATCAAACCCGCGAACTTGATCCGGTTCATACCGGCGTAAGAAGAGCCAGACAGCAGTCCCATCGCCCGTGCCGTGTTTCCGGTTTTTTCGGGGCAACTTGGACACCGTGCCGTCCTTCCAGTTCGCGTGTCTGCTTGACCGTCCCCTGAAGCACTTAGCCACCCCTTCAGGAGAACCCCCGCGATGAACGCACCCGACAAATTCAGCCAGTTGATGAGCCTCACGCGCGAGCTCTTGCCGGCCTCTCGCAAAATCTACGTGCAAGGCAGCCACGCCAATGTTCAAGTGCCTATGCGTGAAATCATGCAGAGCAACGGCGAAGCGGTCGTGGTCTACGACACCTCCGGCCCCTACACCGACCCGCAGGCCACGATCGATGTGCGCCAGGGTCTGCCCTCGGTGCGCAGCCGCTGGATTGAGGCGCGTGGCGATACCGAGTCCTACAGCGGCCGCACTCCGTTTGCACTGGACGACGGCCTGAAACACGGCGAAAGCGAGACGCTGACGTCCCTGCGCGCGCAGGCCGCCGGGCTGCAGCGCACACCGCGACGCGCCAAGGCCGGTGCCAACGTGTCGCAGATGCACTATGCGCGCCAAGGCATTGTCACCCCCGAGATGGAGTTTGTCGCCATCCGCGAGAACCAGAAGCTGGCATGGATGGAGCAGTACCTGATGAATCCAGAGCGCGAAGCGCGCCTGGCCGGTAACAGTTTTGGCGCCAGCATCCCGAGAATCATGACACCCGAGTTTGTGCGCGACGAGGTGGCGCGTGGCCGCGCCATCATCCCGGCCAACATCAACCACCCCGAGGTGGAACCTATGGCCATAGGCCGTAACTTCCTGGTCAAGATCAACGCCAACATCGGCAACTCGGCCGTCACCTCTAGCATTGAAGAAGAGGTGGAAAAACTGGTGTGGTCCATGCGCTGGGGCGCCGACACCGTGATGGACCTGTCCACCGGGCGCAACATCCACACCACGCGCGACTGGATTTTGCGCAACTCGCCGGTGCCCAT